>SKRY01000289.1 GCA_007118235.1 Candidatus Hydrogenedentota bacterium
CCAGGCCCTTGAAGCCGGTATCCACGCCATTAACGTGGACTCGGAGAACGAGCTGCGCGTATTGGCGGATCTGGCGCAAGAGATGGACCGGAAGGCCCGGGTCGGTCTTCGCGTGAATCCGGATGTTAACCCGGACACGCACCCCAAGATCGCCACGGGGTTGCGTAAGAGCAAGTTCGGCGTGGACCTTTCGAGGGCCGTGGCATGTTACGAGTTCGCCCGCGATCACCCCTATATCGACGCCGTGGGTATTCACGCCCATATTGGGTCGCAGATCCTTGAGACGGCCCCCTTCGCGGAGGCCGCGGGCAAACTTGTCGATCTCGCCTTGGAACTCCGGGAACGGGGCGTCGAACTCGAGTATATGGACCTCGGCGGCGGTTTGGGCATCCAATACGAAGATGAGAGCCCTCCATCCCACGCGGAATTGGCGGACGCCATCCGGCCCCATTGGGAACGGTATCCCATGCGGATTCTCCTTGAACCGGGCCGCTCGCTCATGGGCAACACAGGCTGCCTCATAAGCAAGGTGCTGTATATCAAGGAGTCGCCCGCCAAACGTTTCGTGGTGATCGATGCCGCGATGAACGACCTCTGGCGCCCCACCATGTACGATTCCTATCATCACATCACGCCTGTCCGGGAAACGGGGGAGACGTTCACGGCCGATGTAGTGGGCGGCGTATGCGAGTCGGGGGACTACATGGCCCGGGACCGCGTCATGGGCAAGGTGGGAGAAGGCGATCTCATCGCCATTGGCAGCGCGGGAGCCTACGGCGCGAGCATGAGTTCGGAGTACAATACGCGTCCCCTGGCGCCCGAGGCGCTCGTGGATGACGCCACGTTCCAGGTCATCCGCCGCCGGCCTACCTACGATGAAATGATACGGCTGGAGAAGGCGGAAGCGCCGCGTTGGAGCGCGGCCCATGCCCAATCCTCAGGGGAGGAGAACTAGGGCGGGCTTTCTCACGCGCCCGCCACGGCGAACTCATGGCGAAACCCAAGACATCCTTTGTGTGCCAGAGCTGCGGCGCGATCCTGCTCCGTTGGGCGGGCCAATGCCCGGAGTGCGGGGAATGGAACACCGTGGCGGAGGAAGCCGTTATCCCCGCGGGCGGGCATGTCCGGGAGTCCTACCGTGCTTCGGACGAGGCGCAACCGCTGCCGCTCACCACCGAGGGCGTGACCCCGACGGTCCGGATGAGCGCGGGCGTGAAGGAGTGCGACCGGGTCTTGGGCGGAGGCATCGTACCGGGTTCGCTCACGCTGGTGGGAGGCGATCCGGGGATTGGCAAGTCCACCCTGATGTTGCAGGTCTCAAGCTGTGTGGCCGGCAAGGGTGTCCGCGTACTGTATATTTCGGGCGAGGAATCCTTCGAGCAGACGCGGCTGCGGGCGGACCGGCTTGGAGCCGTATCGGACGAACTGTACCTGTTGGCGGAGACCAATCTCGAATCCGTCAAGAAGCATATTGCCGGCGGCGTCTACGCCCTCGTCGTTGTGGACAGCATCCAATCCATGTACACCGCCAACCTTCCCGCCGTGCCGGGCAGCGTCAGCCAAGTGCGGGACTGCGCCACGGAACTGCTGCGCCTCGCCAAGGACCGGGACCTCCCCATCTTTCTCGTGGGCCACGTGACGAAGGAAGGCGCCATAGCGGGGCCGCGCATGCTGGAACATCTGGTGGACACCGTTCTATACTTTGAGGGAGAAGGCAAACAGACCCTGCGCATTTTAAGGGCGGTCAAGAACCGGTTTGGCTCCACCAATGAGATTGGGGTGTTCGAGATGACGGAGACAGGTTTGCGCGAGGTGCCCAACCCCAGCGCCTTGTTTCTGGACGAACGCCCCACCGGCGTGAGCGGCTCCGTGGTGATTCCAAGCATCGAGGGGACGCGTCCGCTGCTCGTCGAGGTGCAAGCCCTCGTAGGGGATCCCGGCTATGGCTCGCCACGCCGCACCGTGACCGGCGTCAACCCGAATCGCGTCTCCCTATTGCTCGCCGTGTTGGAGAAACGGGGCGGATTGGCCTTCGGTGATCGGGATGTGTTCGTCAACGTGGCCGGGGGCGTGCGCTTGGAAGAGCCCGCCGCCGACATGGCCGTGGCCCTGGCCTTGGTCTCCAGCCACCGGGAATCGCCCGTTCCCGCCGGGCTGGCGGCGTTTGGCGAAGTGGGCCTGGCGGGAGAAGTCCGGGCGGTGGATCGCGCCCGGCAACGCGTATCGGAAGCGGCCACGTTTGGATTCACGCATTGCATCGTGCCGCGCAACTGCATGAACGACCTCGCCGATCAGCCCCTGGAGACGATCCCTGTGTCTGGAATCCGGCAAACGATCGACTACGTCTTGGAGAGGAGTTAATGGCCAAAAGCTACAGGACAAGAAAGACCAGTCAGGACGCCTTTCGGGAAGCGCTCGTCATGATCTCGCCGGGAACCCAGCTACGGGAAGCGATCTCGGCCATCCTTCAAAGCCAAAACGGCGCGCTGCTTTGCATCGGCGATCCCAAGCGCCTGGCCGACGTTTCCGAGGGCGGCATTGAACTTCACGCGCCTTGCACCCCTCAGCTCTTATACGAATTGGCCAAGATGGACGGCGCCATTATATTGAACACGGATTGCAGCAGCATCCTGTACGCCAACCGTTTTCTCAAGCCCGACAACACCATCCCCACCGATGAGACCGGCACCCGGCACCGGGCGGCGGAGCGAATCGCCCGCCAGACCAAGAGCATCGTCATCGCCGTATCGGAACGGCGGTCGAGCGTGACGCTCTACGTGCACAATCTGAAACATGTCATGGACACCGTGCCCACGCTTCTGAACAAGGCGATGCAGGCGCTCCAGACCCTGGAGAAATACATCAAGGTGATGGAACAGGCCATGGCCGACTTGAGCACGCGCGAGTTTCAGGACATGGTCACCATATTCGACGTGTGCAAGGCGGTGCAGCGGTGCGAAATGGTGCTCCGGATCGCCGAGGAGATCAAGCCCTACCTCCTTGAACTGGGCAACGAAGGGCGGCTCATCGAGTTGCAACTCAAGGAGCTGACCATTCCCCTGGAGGAAGCGGAGCTGGTTATCAAGGATTACCACCGCGAACGGCCCGGCATAACGTTTGAGCAGGTGCGCCAACGGATCAGCGAGATCAGCCAACAGGATCTCCTCAACCTGAGCAACATTAGCCAGGCCTTGGGGTATGGCCCCAATTTGCGCAGCGTCGACAGCTATCTGCATTCGCGCGGCTACCGAATCCTGACGCAGACCCACCGCCTTCCGCCGCACATCATCGAGAATCTCGTCAAGCATTGCGGTTCATTGCAGGGCATCCTGCGCGCCTCGAAGGAAGAGCTGGTTGAGGTCGAGGGTGTTGGCGAGGTCTTGGCCGAGCGCGTGAAGGTGAGCCTGAACTTGTTGCGCAGTCAACTCACGTTGGACAGGGGGAACCGATGACGCCGCGTTATCTCGCCGATTGTCCCGTGGCGGCCAATGACGAAATAGCGCCCGGCCAATACCGCATGCGCCTGCACGCGCCCGCCATCGCGCGAGCCGCCGCGCCCGGTCAGTTTTGCATGATGGAAGTCGCGCCGGGGTTCTATCCGTTTCTCCGGCGGCCCATGTGTTTCGAGCA
>SKRY01000481.1 GCA_007118235.1 Candidatus Hydrogenedentota bacterium
CGGCAGTTCGGGCTCAGTTTCCGCATGTATGCCCAAGAGAATCGAGCCCAGGCATATCCCCCGCTGGCGCCTTTCGGAAATCCCGGCGGCGTGCCCATGTTTGCGGCCCCGGATCCAGAGGGGTTTTACGCCGACTACTTCACGGACTTCAGTGTGGCGCAGTGTCCATCGGATACTAGTGGACAAGGCGATGGCCAGCAAGTCCGTGACCGGCTCCCCGAGGGTTCGCTTGAGGATCTTCTCAAGATGGCGGAGGAAGGGGGCGATCGCCTGAGCATGCGGTATTTCCGCGCGGCCAAGCTTGGGCGTTCCTATTGGTATCACGGATATGCGATGAGCAATGTGGATGAGTTCTACGGTGTGTGGAACGCGACGGGAACCCACGAGAATCTTGGTCAGATATCTCCCGATTGGGGCGGCGCCACGGTGACGATGCCGGTTTTTCTGAAGGATTGGACCCGTGATCTGCAATTGGAGCAAACCTTGCCCTGGGTTAATCGTCTTGGTACGGGGTTTGGCGGCGGCAGCACGGTCTCGCGGTTGCGCGAGGGCGTCGAGCGTTTCGCCATCACCGACATCAATAACCCCGCTGCTGGGGCGCAGGCCCAAAGCACCATGCCCGTCATGTTCGATACCTTTGGCACGGCGGCGCATGGGGACGCAACGGCGGGCAGCATTGTCTTCAATCATATCCCTGGCGGTTCCAATGTGTTGTACATGGATGGCCATGCCAGGTTTGTGCGTTATCCCGAGGCGTTCCCCTTGGTGGATGACCCCGGTATCATCCGGCAAGTGAGTCACTATGGATTGGGTTAAGGCAATGATTCGGTCAAAGGACTTTGGGCCGTTGGCGCTGGCCGTCATCGGCCTTGTAATGGCGGCGGGTTGCGGGGGCTCACTTGACGGCGGCGAGAACAGCGTTGTCGCCGGCAGCTCCCATATCGAGGTGATCCTCGAGGACCTCGCTGGGGATTGGGTCACCGTTCGTTCGCTGTTCCCACCCGCCTTGTGTCCCAGCCAGTTCGACATGAAGCCCAGCCATATCAGCGCGTTGCGAACGAGCGAGGCCGTGCTGTTGCACCCCTGGCAGGAGGCCATGGGTAATGTCCAGGAAGGCTTGCGCACCGCGCGGACGCCGGAGGAACAGGTTCACATCCTGTACATCGAAGGCAACTGGATGACGCCCGAGGCGCAGCGGGCCGCCACGGAACGCATCGCGGAATTGTTGGAGCCCCTCAAGCCCACGAACGGCGCCTCGGAAGACGGGGAGATATCCGGCAGACTAGCGGAACGCATCGCCCTCATTGAAGAAAAGGCCGCCGAGGCGCGGGAAGCCCTGGATGCGGCAGGCGCGGCCGGGGTGGCCGTGCTATGCGCCGAGATGCAGGCGGACTTCCTGGAATGGGCGGGTTTTGAGATCGCCGGGGTGTATGGCGCGCCCGAGGATCTCAGCGTCGCCGCGATTGAGCGCCTTCTTGCTCAAGGAAAGGACGCCGGGGCGTTGTTGGTGGTGGACAACCTTCAGAGCGGCGATCCAGGGGCGGGCGCGCGCATGGCCAGGGAGCTTGGCGCGGGCCACGCCGTGCTGAGCAATTTTCCCCGCGCCGTTCCGGAGACCTCGACGTGGGAAGCGACCCTTGAATACAACATCACCCAACTCACCCAAGCGTTGGAGGACGTGAATTCGTGAGCGCCGCGCTGGAACTGCGGGATGTGACGGTGGTCCGCCAGAATCAGCTCGGTTTGGACGGCGTGTCCGTACACATCAACGCCGGGGAGTTCGTGGGCGTCATAGGTCCGAACGGGGCGGGCAAGACGACCCTACTCACGGCGATCAACGGAATGTGTCCCTTGACGCGCGGGAGCGTGCGCGTTGGGGGGCGAGATCCCCACGGATGGGGCGGACACCGCGTGCGCGCGGGCATCGGATATGTGCCGCAACTCCGCCGTCCGGATCCGCGCTTGCCCATCACCGTGCGGGAGAGCGTGATGACGGGCCGGCTGGGGCAGTTGGGATGGCTCAAACGCCCCGGCCGGGAGGATTGGCGGAAGGTTGACGAGGCGCTGAACCGGGTTGGAGTGGGGGAGTTGGCCGCGCGTCCCCTAGGGCAGTTGTCGGGCGGAGAATATCAGCGGGCCGCCATTGCGCGGGTGTTGGTTCAAGAGCCCGGCGTGTATCTATTCGACGAACCCGCGAGTTCCATTGACCCCCAGGCCCAACACGACGTGATCGGACTTGTCCAATCCCTTCACCGCGACACGGGAGCGACCATCCTCTATGTGACCCACGACCTCCCGGCGCTGCCCATGGCGGCGCGGCGGCTGCTGTTGCTGAAGGACGGCCGGCTCTGGCGCGATGGGCCGCGGGAGGCCCTCCTTGAACCGCGTGAGATTCGCGCCCTGTATGGTTTTGAGGCCGGGGTTTATCCTTTTGACGAAGGCGGCGGTGAAGGGGTTGTGCTGCGCTCAAGGGCGGCGCGATGATTTGGGAATGGCTTCCGCATGACTACCTGATGGCTGCCGTGTTGGCGGGGCTTCTCACCGGCGTCATTTGTGGCATCGCGGGCGCCTTCATCGTGACGATGCATCTCGCCTTTCTCAGCGTGTGTATCGCGCACGCCGCTTTCGCTGGGGCATTGTGTGCCGTGTGGTTGGGGTTCCCCCCCTTGGCGCTGGCGTTGGCATTCAGTTTGGGGGCCGCCGCCATCGTGGGACCCTTGGCGGAACAAGGAGACCTTAGCCCAGACGCCTCGATTGGAATTATCTTCACCCTCATGATAGGGTTGGCGTTTCTATTTTTTGGGCTTGCTCCAGAGGCCCGCGCCACATCGCTCACCCTGTTCTGGGGCAGTATCCTCACGGCGGGCGGGACGGATATCACGGTGCTGGGCGTCACCGCCGCGATGTGCCTGCTCTTGGTGGGCGGATTCTTCAAGGAAATCCAGGCCGTCGTGTGTCATCGCGAAACCGCCATGGCCGCGGGCGTGCCGGCCGCTGTTGTGACCTATGGCATTCTCTTCGGGACGGGCGCCGTGATCGCTTCCTCGTTGCCGGTGATTGGCGGACTGCTGGTGTACAGCCTGCTCATCAATCCGGCCGCGGCGGCGCTACAACTCACGTACAGTCTGCGGCGGATGATTGTATTGTCGGCCTCGTTTGGCGTGGCCTCTTGCTGGGTGGGGCTAGCCGCGTCGTATTTTTGGGATCTGCCCGCGGGCGCGTCCATCGTCATCGTATCCGCCCTTATTTTCGCGGCCGCCGCCGGTCTGAGTCCGAAACGCAGGAGATGGCCTTCATGGAAGATGCGCGCAACGAAGCCGGCCTAGACAACCTTGACCTGTACAACCGCGCGTTCTTTGACAGTGTGGCCCACGAATGGGACGCGCACATGGGGCCCGAACACCCGGAGAAACTGGCTGGCATCGTCGAGACGCTCGCGTTGCGGCCTGGCGAATGGGTTCTGGATGTAGGGACGGGGGCCGGCGTGTTGGCGCCGCTCGCGTCGCCCCGTGTCGCTCCCAACGGGATGCTGATTGCCGTGGACCTGGCTTTTCGCATGGTCCGGCAGGCCCGGAGCCAGCACGGAACCATCGAGAACCTGCGGTTCGTGCAAGCAAACGCCCTTCGCCTTCCCTTCACACGTTCGGCGTTTGACCGGATCGTGTGCAACAGTGTGTTTCCCCATTTCGCGGATCAAGAGGCCACGGCGAGGGAATTGGCGGATCTCCTGAAGCCCGGCGGCGAATGTGTGGTGTGCCACACGGAGCCGCGCGACGCCATTAACGCGTTTCACTGTTCCCTCGGGGGCGTCATGGCGGAGAGCGAGCTTCCAGCGGAGTCCGTCATGCACCGGCTGTTCGCGGCGGCCGGTCTGGAGATAACGGCTCTGGAGGATGGACCGGAACGGTACCTTCTTCGCGCCCGGAAGCCGATCGGTTGAGTGGCGCCGCGCCGGCCGCTTCCCCGCTCACAAACGCATGGGGGTGCTATTGGGCTCCCCTCGATGGAGTCTTCAAGGCCTTTCATGAAGGGGTGGAACTTTTTCGCGCGGCCGTATATAATAGAAATAGCTAGCGATGGACTAGCACGTTGAATCGCGCCTTGGGAATTGGTACCATGGCTTTGGTGTGTTGTAAGTGTAAAGGCAGTATGGGACTGCCGCGGAGGAAAGACCGTGTACAAAAGCAAGAAAACCGACAAAATTTTTGTTGTGGCAATGGTGGTCCTGGCCGCAGTGGCGCTGGGCTGTCAAAGGGGAGGACCGGAAGTAACCCCCGATTACGACACGACGGATGTTCGTGACGTTCCCAGTGGCGTCGACGATGGGACGACGGGCGATGGATTGCCCGACGTGGACGTGACGCAACTATTGTTCGAGCGAGACTCCGGTCTTCAAACGATTTACTTCGATTTCGATGATGAACGCATCCGGGGCGACATGGAGAGCGTGCTGCGTAGGAACGCGGAAATGATCCAAGAGCATCCCGGGGTGATGATCCAGGTCGAAGGCCACACTTGTGAGATTGGCACGCAAGAATACAACCTTGCTCTGGGTGAACGGCGCGCGCTTTCCGTGCGTAATCATCTGATGCGGCTTGGCGTGTCTGGCGATCGGTTGATCACGGTGAGCTACGGCGAGGAAATGCCAGCGAATACCGGGACAACGGAATCGGCATACCGTCAGAACCGGCGGGTTGAGTTCAGCAGGGCGATGTAAAACAGAGGTAAGGCATGATCGTTAAGCGGGCGACGGCGGGAGCGATGCTAGTCCTTGGCGCCTTGGCGACAGGATGCGCGACGACTGGCGGCAGTCAACTCGAGAATACAGTTTACCGTAACAATGAAATGTTGCGTAATATGCAGCGTGATCTCAATAGTTCGGTTGAGAATCTTAATAGCACCGTAGCAAATCTGGAAACACGCCTGGATCAAAATGAAGGGCAGATGCGAACGCTTCGGGGACTATCGGAAGAGAATCAACATCAACTCGAGACATTGCGGCAACGCCTGGAGGAATACACCACGGCGATGTACCGTCATCTTGATTTGACACCGGGCGGCAGGCCGAGCGATGCGTGGCGCCCGCTGGAGGACCAGGATGACGTGGACGTTGGCGATCCCGTAATTGACCAGGGCATGGAGGATACAGCTCCGATGGCCTTGCGTCCGGACGCGGAGTTGCAGGCGCCCGCGGATCCGATGTCGGTGTACGAACAGGCGCAACGCAGCTTCATGGACAACAACTATCAGGAGGCGCTGGCGGGGTATGAGCAAGTACTGAGCCGGCACCCCGACTGGGAACATGCGCATAACGCCCAGTTCTGGAAGGCGGAATCGCATATGAACATGGAGGAGTATCCGGAGGCTATCCGGGAGTACCAACGGCTTCGTGAAGACTATCCCGACAGCTCGAAAGCGCCTTACAGCCTCTACAATCAGGCGATAGCTCACGTGCGGCTGGGACAGACCGACGATGCCCGGCGATTGCTGGAACAGATCACCGAGCAGTACGGGATGCACGAAACAGCCGAACGGGCCGCCGAAACGCTGCGCCGGCTATAGGATGATGAGAAACGGATAGAATTGCCGGCTGACGTCCTATGCGGCGAGAGATATGCGGGAATCGCTGGGCGCGGAGCAGGTATGCTCCGCGCCCTTTCCATGAGATGACGCCAAGACACAACGGAGGAGGAATCGCACCATCATGCCCGATCGCGCGAATGAGCGGCCGAAACCATATCTGGGCCTTGACGCAGGAGGCACGAAGACCTATTGCTTGGTGGGGGACGCCAACGGACATCTGTTGGGTTTTGGTCAAGCGGGTTGTGGAAACTATGAACTCCACGGGGTGGAGTCCGCGGCGGCGGAAAACCGCAAGGCCGTGGACGAGGCGCTCAAGACAGCGGGTGTTGGTCTAGGAGAGATCGCACACGTGGGCATGGGCATTGCGGGGGCGGATCTCCCCGAGGATTACACCATGCTGGAAGAGCACATATTCACGCCGCTGTTCGGCGATCTGCCCCGCGTGTTTCGCAACGATTCCATGGCCGCCTTGCGCGCTGGAACCCCAAAACCCTACGGCATCGTCATCGCTTGTGGCACGGGGTGCGTGTGCGCGGGCCGAAACCAACAGGGCGAGGAAGCGCGCGCTGCGGGATTGGGTGATGAATTCGGCGACCTCACGAGTGGCTCCATCATCGGCCGCCAAGGGCTCGATGCCGTGTGGCAGTCGTGGGACGGGGTGCTCCCTCCGACACGGCTTTCGGACCACTTTGTGGCCCGTTCGAGACGCAAGGATGTCGAAACCTTGTTCCGCGATGTGTATTACGGCCGGCTCGAAGCGGCCGAACTTGAACCCATGGCCAAGCTGGTGTTTGACGCCGCGTTTGAGGGCGACGCCGTGGCCTGTGATATTCTGGTCAAAGCGGGGAAGAACCTGGGCCGGATAGTCAACGCGGTTGCCCGCAAACTCGCGATGACCACCGAAGAGTTCGATGTCGTGATGGCGGGAAGCGTTTTCAAGGGCCGCAGCCCCGTGATGGCGGACGCCATGCGCACCATTATTCACCGGCAATGCCCGCAAGCCGTCACTACCACGCCCGTTTTCGAGCCCGTGGTGGGGGCGCTTCTTCTAGCGATGGAGGCGGGCGCGGGCGCTCCGGTGGACGATGCGGTGTACAATACGCTCGGAAACGAACTCAGAGACATGGAGCCGCGGTTTGGCGTTCGGCTCTGGAGGGACTAAATCATGCGGACAAAGGCGAACCGGGTGGCGGGCGGCATCATTGCGTCCTTGACCCTCCTTGTTTTGCTTATTCTATGGGTGGACGCGCGGCAAGACGGGGCCGAGGAAGGCGACTGGCTCGACGCGGTGCGGCCGGGGGCGGCGCACCGAATTCCCGGGGAGCAAGGCGGCAGCCCCCATATGTTGCCTGGACTTGACGGGGATCCCGCCACGGCCCCCGTCATCGCGGTGCGGGAGACGGAAGTGGACGCGGGGGTGATATCCCGCGAAGCCCCGTCGGATGTGGAAATCACCATATTCAATGAGGGCCGGCGGACCCTGGTGATCAGTGATGTGATCACGGATGACGGCAGCACGGTGAGGGCCATCGGAGAGACCGCCATTCCCGGGGGCGGGGAGACCGTGATGACGGTCTCGGTGAACCCCGCATTCATGCAAGGCTTCGAGACGGAGTACGAAGTCACCCTTGTCTCCAATGATCCGCGGCGCAGCCGGCTTCCCCTTCGCATCAGGGCCGAAGTCGAGCCTGAGTTCGCCATTGAGCCGCCCTATTTCGATTTTGGCGAGGTGGCGCTGGGTGAAACGGTGGAACGAACGCTGCGTGTCCGGCAGGTCTCGGAGGTCCCTGTCTCGGTGACGGGCGTGGAGCCTTTGGCGCCCGCGCCTGGCCTCTCGCTGCACCACGAACAGGCGCCCGAATCGGAATGGGAAGACCCGGATCGTCCCGAGTATCTGATTACCGCGGTCTATTCGCCTTCCGGCGAGGTGGGATCGCGCCAGACCGTGTTAAGCCTGAACACGTCGTTGGAGCGGCTCCCCCGGCTGGGGTTGGCGGTAACGGCCGAGGTGGTTTCGTTTTATGAAATTGAGCCCCGGCGCATCCGCATTACCGAACCCGTGCAACCAGGTCAGGAAGCCATAGCGGCGGCGACGGTTTCGGCGGATCGCCCCATCGCCATCGAGGACCTCGTTGTGACAGGGGAAGACTTCACAGTGGACCTGCGCCCAGGGGACGATCCCAACACGAGCCGTATTGTCCTCAATGTTTCGCCGGAGGCCGCAACGGGCCGGCGTACGGCGCAAATCGAATTTTCAGTCGTTTCCGAACAGGAGGCCGTGGCCGACAGTATTCAGCTCATCGTGCAGGTTGCCGAATAATACGAGGGGCGTTGTGCGTTCCCTACAAGACTACTCCGCCCGTCCAAGGGGCAGGGGACCGAAAGGCCCAGGTCTGGGGCAAGGAATGAGGCGCCGGTTGATGACAGGGACAAGCTGCCAATGATGATTACCTACACGGAAGCGCGGGACAGGCTGCGCCGCCACGGCCAGGAGCACATAGTCCGCTTCTGGGACCAACTCAACGACACGGAGCGGGCAACGCTTCTTACCGATATCGAGCAGGTGGACTTTGAACTGCTTACGGGGCTGATCAATGAGTTGGTCTTGACCGAGCCCGCTCCGGAATACTTTGATTGCATCGAGCCCGTTGACGTGATTCCGCCGCCGGAACCGGGGCGGCCTGACGCGGATGAGGCGCTTGAGGCCGGGGAAGCCGCGCTCCGGGCTGGCCGGGTGGGAGCGATGGTGGTGGCGGGCGGACAAGGCACGCGCTTGGGGTGTTCCGGGCCCAAGGGCGCCTATCCCATTGGCCCCATTACGGGCAAGTCGCTCTTCGAATACCACGCCGGGAAAATCCTCAACATCCAGGACCGCTACGGATGCGTGGCGCCATGGTATATCATGGTAAGCGAGGCCAATCACGCGGAGACCCGCCAATTCTTCGAGGAACATGACTATTTCGGCCTGGAGCCAGACCAAACCGTCTTTTTCCAGCAGGCGATGGTCCCATGCGTGGATGAAGCGGGCTTCATGCTCCTTGACCAGCGCCACCGGCTTGCGCGCAATCCCAACGGCCACGGCGGGGCCATTCCCGCCATGGTTGAAAGCGGCATTTGCGGCCACGCCAAGGAGCGGGGCATTGATATTCTAAGCTACTTTCAAGTGGACAACTGGGCGCTCAACGTAATCGATCCCCATTTCGTTGGCTACCATCTCCTCCATGGCGCCGAAATGTCCTCGAAAGCGCACCGAAAGCGGAAAGTGCGGGAGAACGTGGGGATTCACTGCATGTGCGATGGGGAATACCGGGTCATCGAGTATTCCGAGTTGGATCGCTTCCCGCAGTTGCTTGAGACCGACGCCGGGGGAAACCCCCTTCATTTCGCGGGAAATCCGGCGATTCATGTGCTTTCGGTGGACTTTATTGAGAAGGTCTACCGCAATTACCGGGAGTTTCCCTGGCACAAAGCCCACAAGAAGATCGCCTACGTGAACGAGGCGGGTGAACGTGTTCTCCCACAGTCTCCCAACGGGTACAAGTTCGAGACCTTTGTGTTCGACGCGCTCCGCTTCATTCGCCATGATCCCGTTGTCGTGGAGATCCATCGCAAGAACGAATACACCCCCATCAAGGAACTCGCGGGTTCCAACAGCGTCGAGGAAGCCCGCCGCCTGCGAACCCAGTGGTGGGCGGAATGGTTGGAAGCGGCGGGGTATGCCGTGCCCCGGGACAAGGACGGCCGCGTCCTCTATCCCATCGAGATTAGTCCCCGCTTCGCGATGACGAAGGACGAATTCCTGCGCAAGGCCAACAGCTTCTCCTGGCCCATGGATGGCCCCTTGGCGATTGGCCCCGAGGGCGAAGTCGAGACCGTTCGCGCCGTGCAATCCGTGTAAAGCTTTGAAAACGCCCCTCTCCCGTGCATCGCCTCAATAGACGGAAGAGGGGCGAAAACCGCTGGACGTCAGTCAGGCCATGTTAGCGCTTCAATGCCGAAGAGATGGCAGAAGGCGTGCAGTTCCCGCCGCCAGTTCCCGTAGAAAAGGATGTTGTGGTGGCGCTCGATGGCGCGGGCTTCATGCAAGTCGAAGATGTTGTCGAAGTCTCCGTCCAGCTTGACCATTGGGGCGACGACGCACCCGCCGGCCGGCGGAACCTCGACTTGCTCGATCACTTCCCCCGTCAAGATGCTCATCCGGGGATCGCCGCCCACCGGCGTCTCAATGATCGTCACCGGCTCGCCGGGCTCCCAGTGGGGGACGGGCACGGCGTCACGGTTCTCGTGGTGAGGGGCGAAGTGGAAGGGCACGCTGGGTTGATCGAATCCTTTCAAGCGCGTGGCGCATGTGCAATGGGAGCAGATCATCGCTCCGCGATCGCTTACGGGGACGTTGTTGAACATGAAGCCGGGCCGGTCGAACAATTGAGGCACGAGCATGAGCGCAACCGCGGAATGCAGATCGCGCTCGCATATCGCGGGCACGCCGCTGTCGAGCAACCGCGCGAAGGCCAGACACGGGTAGGTGGCGTCCCTTCCCGCGGCGCCGAGGCAATGCATGGTGAACGCGTCGGCTTCTTCCCGCTCGATTACGCGCCTCGCGGTCACATAGGCGCGCACGGCGTTCAAGACATCCTGTTCGGTTGGACCGGCCATCTCGGTGGCTGTTGCGAGGTATTCGTCCGCGAGATTCCTGATCGCATCGCTGACCTCGGTTTGCTCATAAGCCTCGAGCCAGATGGATTCCGGCAGGTAGCGGAGTTTCGTCCCGTAGAAGGGTATCTCATCCTCGCGGCGCTCCTGGCCTTCCACCACCAGCAGGCGCATCTCCCGCAGCATGGCGCGGGCCCGAAGCATCTTCATCCCCAGGACTACATCCGAGAAATCTGCCGCGCTGCAGACAAACGCGCCGTGCTGTGAAGCTTCGCTGGCCTGTCCCACGAAGGTGGTCCCCATTGGGGCATAAGCCACCGTCGGCAGTCCGGTGTCGATGGCCTTATGCACGGTGGGCCAGCCGGGCGGTTGCCGGTCGAGGACAAAGACGATCAGGCCATCGGGATGTTCCCCAGCCGCTTCCTCCGTCCACGCGCCGGCCTCTTCGGTGGAATGGATGACCTCTCCTCGGAGATCCACGTCCACCCCAAGCGCCTGGGCGGCGTCGAGTAGCTTCTCCGTGTATTGCTGTTGGGCCGCCTCGCTATCATAGAGCGCCCCCGGCCAGGAAGGGTGCTCCCGGCGGCGGGCGAAGGCCGCCTTCAATCGTGGTGTATATTCCCCGCCTGGACCGGCCATGTATGCAGGTCCCGTTTCATGGTCAACCGCTTCCAGCAGCCGCGTCAGCAGCGGTTGGGCCAGAACCGCGCCGGCCGCCGCGCCGCACGTGCAGAGGAATTGGCGCCGGGATGGATTGCGTTTGCCATCCCCGTGAACAGTTCGTGGCGTCATCGTGCTCTCTCCCCGCGATTCGTGGTTCGCCTCCGTTTACACAATAATCGCCATGCGCTAGCGAAGCCGCTACCCGCTTGGCGTGTTCAATGTGGGACGGCTGGCGTCCAGGATGTCCGTGAACAGGTGACTCGCCAGCCGGGATGGGGCGTCGTCCCGCATGGGTTCGGGATCAGCGGACGCCTCGACGCGGTGCGCGGAGCCGTCGTTCGTGTGCACGACAAGCCCCGGCCGGCCTCGTCCAAGCGTGAGCATGACGGTGTGGCGCGGATAGACCAAGCGGGCCGTCAGGTGGGCCGGTATTCCGCTGTCGTTCCGTCTTCCCAACACGGAGACCCGGGCCGGTGTTGCGCCAGGCGCGAGCAGGGCCAGACTGATAAGTCCGGCAAAGAGCTGTTCTTCCGGCGCGTGGCCCGTGGGGGGAATGCCGCAATCCATGTGAATGTAACGGATTCCCGCGGCTGCCCGCTGGCGAAGCGCTTCCAGTTCCCGCTCTGGGAAAAGTGGCGCGCCGAGGGCCGCGTATGCCTTGTCTTGCCCCAACCATCCGCCGGAGCCCACGCTCCAAGCGGCGGCGCCCACGATGCCCATGAATCCCCTGCGCGAAAGGCTGCCCCTGTGTTGATGCATCGGATCGGTTCCTCTTGTGTTGCGATTCACGCTTCCGCCTCCAAGCAAAACGTCCATCATAAGCGTTCACAAGTATATAGTGTGCCCGAGCGTCCGCTTCAGGTCAAGAGTGTGCGGCGGGGTGGGAGAAAATAGGCCGAGGCTCGTTGAAGAACCGTAGCGCGGGGAGATGAACGTGTGGCAGGGTCCGGGGTGTAATAGAAAAACTCCCTTGGCCCGTTGGTGGGCCAAGGGAGCGTGTGACAGTCTCCCGATGAATCCCGTTGGACCGACACCGCATGACACTCTGGCCAAACGGCGCTCACCGGGAGGCTGACAGGGGTTAAAGTCCGGCCATGATAAGCCAAACCGCGGCTATGACCGCGCCTCCGGCCAGGAGGCTGATGATGCGCTCCTTCGCGATACCTCGCTCCATGGATATTCCTCCTCTTGCATTTCAGCGGGTATGTTCTTCGAACGAATGGGCCGCTGAACCTATTCCTAACATATAAGTGAGCAAGGCGCATGCCAATTCAGGTCTTACGCGCTAAGTCATTGATGTGCAAGCCTTTGGGAATGAGAGGGCGCGGGAAGGAGATCGGCGATTTGTTGTGGATTGTCAGTGCTGACAAACTATTGATGGGTAACTGAGATAATAGTTGGTCATCGCTGACAAACTCCTGGATGAGAGCGTCTCAAGGCGGGTGGCGTTCGGGGATTTTGCGCGTTCGAAGCGCATGAAGGCAAGGTTTGCTCGCTGGCGCTGCCAGGGTGTAGTATATCCCCATGATTCAATGGGTTCGTGAATTGCGGGACTCCCTCGAACGCGGCCGGCGGTTTGTCACCCACGACGTCTGGTATATCGGCCGGCCGGGCGAGCAAGCGCCCCAAGGCTTTATCATCAAGCACGTCCGGGTGACGATCGTGCTCGCGCAGAATCTCGTGCAGGATGCCCTGCTCCTGCGGGCCTCGGCGCTCACGTTCGCCACCGCGTTGTCGATTGTCCCCCTCCTTATCTTCATGTTCGCCATCGTCCAAGCCACTGATCTGGATCAGGAAATTTACCGCTACATGTCCGGGCATTTCGCGGAGGAGGACGCCGAGTTTCCGCTGGAGCCCGACGAGTCCTTCCTTCGGGAGGGCGTCGTCGACCTGTTGATGATGCGGACGAACGGCAGTGAGGGCGGAAACGGGGAAGAGAACGGAGAGGGGGACGAACTCGGGGAAACCCTTGGCGCGATTCTGGCGTATGCCGAGGAGCGGGCCGATTTTCAGACGCTGGGCCTGGCGGGTCTGGGGTTCATTTTGGCGACGTTGTTCGGACTGA
>SKRY01000449.1 GCA_007118235.1 Candidatus Hydrogenedentota bacterium
AGACTAGGGCGGACCTGGCCTGGAGCCGGTATTGGGCGGAGTACATCGGCGATCGGACCACGCGTCTCGTGGGCGAGATGCCCTCCACCAACCGGCAGGACGGCGGCGGCGAATGCGACTATGATCTAAATCCGCTTACCCTGTCCACCGACCCGCTCTACGACTATGTGGACATTGCCCAGGGCGTGTCGCGCCACGAATTTGGGACGGATCCCGTTGCGCAGGCCGTGGGCGGTGCGGAACGCATTCAAACGTACTTCGACGCCATGAACGAGGCTGGGGCGGTTAAGCCGTTGCTTGTTATCAAGGATTACACGAACGACCAGCAAAACGGCCCCATTGTTCATTGGTCGCGCTTTTTGGCTGGGGCAGCGTCGAGCCGGTTTCACCGCTCGGGCGAGGACGAGCCTGAGCAGCGCGTCGACGCCCAGTTTCGCACGGCGGGCAGCTTGGCGTGGCTCGCGGGGCGGATTCCCTTCTGGGAGATGGCGCCGCAACACGATGTGATTGAAGACGCACCCGGCGATACGCAAGCCCTCGCGCTGGCCAAACCGGGCGAATGCTATGTGGTCCAGTTCATGGACGCCAGCGCCGGTGAGGTCCAATTGGCCGCGGAGCAAGGAACCTACACGCTGCGATGGGTCGATCCCGCTACCGCGGACGCCATCGGCGAGCCAGAAACCGTGGAGGCGCCGGCGGATGAGCCATTGACGCTCCAACTGCCCGAAGGCCATGACCATTTCGTCGCATGGCTTGCGGCGGTGGATGCGAGCTGAGCGCGTGACGCACCTTGACAATAGCGCGCGTTGAGGCGCAGGACAGGCCGCGAGGTACATCAGGCATGACACGTGGCGAGAACCGGATAACGGGGCTCACGGTCGAGGGTTTCAAGTCAATTCGGGATAGGCAATCTATCGAATTGAAGCCCCTGACGGTGTTGGCCGGCGCCAATAGCTCCGGGAAGTCGAGCATCATGCAGCCCGTGCTACTGCTCAAACAGACAATTGAATCACCAGGCGACCCCGGGGCGATTCTGTTGAATGGGGACCATGTTCAGTTTTCGTTGGGCGATCAGGTTCTCAGCCGTTTGGCAAACGCAGGCCGCTCTGGACATGCAGAGTTCACCGTTGAGCTAGATATCAGCAACTACGAGTCGCTGCTTCTCCGGTTCAGAAAAGCAGAACGAAGCGGCTTCGAGGCCGTTGAGATGCGATACGAGAACTGTGACGAGGAGCGGTTCTCAATACGTCCCGGCATGAGCCATGCGGAAATAGTGGACGCTATCCCTCCCTCGTGGGAACGAACGCTCTTTGAAGGCATAACGAGGAAGGGGGAAGGCCGGCGCTTATCCGTTTTTCGTGACCGTTGCTTTCTTGATGTCAGGTTTCGTCGAATGGACTCAAGTGAGCCTCGATGGTCTGGCCCCGGAGCTGTTCCGTTTATACCACGCTTTGAATCGCGCATTGAGGGGATAATCCATCTCCCCGGTTTGCGAGGTAACCCGCGGCGGACGTATCCCCGCATGGCCGCTGGCCCTGTGTTTGAGGGAACGTTCGAACATTATGTGGCAAGCCTTGTTGACGCTTGGCAAAGGGATCGGAATCCCAATTGGGAACGCCTGGAGGAAGCGCTGAAAACCCTTGGGTTAACTGGGAAACTATGCGCGGAAGGGGTTGACGACACGCAGATTCAACTCAAAGCCGGGCGATTGCCCGTTCAAGACGGCGAATCGGACATGGTGAGCATAGCCGACATGGGATTGGGCATTTCACAATCCCTGCCTGTGTTGGTCTCACTTATCGCCGCAGGACCTGGCCAGCTCGTGTACATTGAGCAACCCGAGATTCATTTGCACCCATTGGCCCAGCGCAGTCTTGCCGGCGTCCTTATTGATGCGATCCAACACGGGGCCAACGTGGTCATTGAAACGCACAGTTCCCTGCTGCTTCGCGAGCTGCAAACGGCCGTGGCTTCCGACAAGCTTGACCCTGACATGATGGTCCTTCACTGGTTTTCCCGGGACAAGGATGGGTGGAGCCAAATCAGCACCGCGGAGCCCGACGAGAACGGGGCCTATGGCGATTGGCCCGCTGACTTCGACACGACGGAGCTGGAAGCCGAGCGGGCGTATCTGGATGCCGTGGAAGCCCGAGGCGCCGGGGAGTGACCAAAAAACGGAAAAGCCGCCGCTTGGTGGTAGGACGCCTGTGTGGCCCGCGCCGCCGGCGACACGGAGCACCCCGTATCTTCCGCGTGCCGGTTTTTTCTGGAGGAGGTGCTCCGGATCTGTCATCACACAGTCATGACGGACGACGTCAACCGGGAATGGAAACGCCATCAGAGCAAGTTTACTCAAAAGTGGCGGGCGGCCATGACAGCACGGAAGAAGGCGCCTCGTACCGTGGCCGCGCCCAGCCTCTCCATTGATTACAGCGGCTGCGCGGAAAAGACTAAAGACGCGATTGAGAAGGACCGATGTCTAATTGAGGCCGCGCGGGCCACGGACAACATTATCGTGACGCTTGATAAGGCCCTCCGCGAGGCATTGATGACTGTTCCTGACGGGCATAAGCTCGCCAAGGACGTGACATGGGTTGATCCCGTGGCTGACGGCGCGGAGGTGTTAAAGAGGCTTTGAACGGCGTACCGCCAGTCCTTGAGGTTCGTCAAGCCAAGAGCGCGTCCGGCAACGCCGGGCCAGGTCAAGAAGTACATTATCACGTCATACACCCTGCCTAAGTTCAGGCTTTATCAGTCAAACCATTGGGGAATAGGGCCGAAGCGGGCGCATTTATGCGCTTACCACGCTCTCTTGCGGTGTGTTCCAAGGAAGTCCAGCCGGACGCCCCTGTCCGGAGAGCCGCAAGAGCCAGGCCCCCTGTGCGCCACACAGTAGCGTGTACCAAAGTAGGAGGATACATTTGTGAATTACCGGATTGAACGAGACACCATGGGCGAGATGCGCGTGCCCGAGGACAAGTATTACGGATGCCAGACAGCGCGTTCGATGATCAATTTCCACATCGGGCGGGAAGGGATGCCGCGCGAAGTCATCCGCGCGTTTGGCGTTCTCAAGAAGGCGGCGGCATTGACCAACCGCGACATGGGGTTGTTGCCCGATCGCTTGTGCAGGCCCATCTGTTTGGCGGCGGATGAAGTGATCGATGGCAAGCTGGACGATCATTTCCCCCTGCGTGTGTGGCAGACGGGAAGCGGCACACAGACCAACATGAACGCGAATGAAGTAATCGCCAATCGCGCCATTGAGTTGTTGGGGGGGGCCTTGGGGAGCAAAGAGCCGGTGCATCCCAACGATCATGTGAACATGTCGCAATCCTCCAACGACACCTTTCCCGCCGCCATGAGCATCGCGGCGGTGGAGCAGATCTATGATCGCTTGCTGCCGGCCTTGGAGCATTTGCGCAAGGCGTTGAATGAGAAGGCGCGGGAATACCGCAAGATGATCAAGATTGGCCGGACCCACCTCATGGACGCCACGCCGATCACGCTGGGCCAGGAGTTCTCGGGCTATGTCCAACAGATGACCAACGGCATTCAGCGGGTCAAGACCACGCTGCCCCGGCTGCGGGAATTGGCCATTGGCGGCACA
>SKRY01000388.1 GCA_007118235.1 Candidatus Hydrogenedentota bacterium
CGGGGGCATCCATTGGCGCCGCCTCCATCATCACATCCATCTCCATCTCTGGAGCGGGCGAGGGGGGCGCGGCTTGCTCCTCGTCCGCCGGCGCGTCGAAGCGGGCGAGCTGAAAAGACTCCGGCCCAAGATCCCCGGTGGCCATCATTAGGACCCCGCCCGCCAGAATCGCGAATGCCGCCGCGGCGGCCAACAAGGGCCAAACCCTTTGGCGCGCGTGATGGGGACGGGCGAAGGTCTTCACCCGCTCCTGGCCGCCGGTCAACGCCTCGCGCAGGCGGGTCTCCAATTCGCTCGGCGCTTGCTCTTGGGGCATGTCCCGCCGATACATGTGGTCCACCTGCTGGAACTGGTGAAAGAGACGAAGGCATTCCGGACAGTCCGCGAGGTGGGCCTCAACGGCGTGGCGTTCCTCGGCGCTCAGTTCGTCATCGAGGAGCGCCGAGAATTCCAGCCGCACTTCGCCGCAAGTCAAGTTAGCCATTACAATACACCCAACGCATTCAGCCGCTCCCGCAACAGGGTGCGGGCCTGATTCAAGCGCGATTTAACCGTTCCCTTCGGGCAATCCAAGGCCTCGGCGATCTCTTGGTAGGAAAGCCCTTCCATCGTACGCAGGACAAACGCAAGGCGGCACGGCTCGGGCAGTTCGCCGAGACACTGTTGAAGGATCTCCTCGAGTTCATGGCTCTGCGCTTCCGAGCAAGGTCCCGGACCTGGCGCGGCATGCGCCCCGCCGCCGCCCGTCTCGGTGAGGGCCTCGAGCGAAATCCCTTGGTTGCGGCCCTTGCGGCTCTGGTCGCGCAGCCGGTTTCGCGCGAGGTTCACCGCGATCGTGTGGAGCCACGTGTAAAGCTGCGAGGTCCCTTGAAACCCGTCAAGCCCCCGGTAGGCGCGGATGAACACCTCTTGGCACACGTCCAGCGCGTCCTCGCGGTTTCCGAGGTAGCGGTACGCCACATTGTAGAGGCGATCCTTGTACCGTTGGACCAGCGCGCCGAACGCTTGTTCATCTCCACGCCGGCACGCATCGGCCAACTCCGTGTCCGACACTTCCAGCGCGCTCGAGGCCGGGGCGACGGCGGCTGGGCTGCCCTGCTCTCCAAGTGTCAACAGCTCAAATTCCTATGTCTTCGCCACATTAGACACCAAAACCTCGCCGGGGTTCGGCAAGCGCCGCACAGGATGAATCAGCTCGTTTTTCGGATGTATTGTAGCACCTCGCCCGTCCCCTCCCAACAAGCCGGGACCGCCGCGGCATACGCGAAGGAAGGCGGCATGCCCATCCCCGGCCAAGGGCGCAACACGCGGGTTGGACCGGGAGCGGCGGGCCTACTATAATCCGCCCGGACCAAGCCCAATTTCCCAAGGAGAGCAGCCTTCATGAAGCACCATCTCACGCACCCCTGTGATCTCATCGTTATGTACATGAAGCGGGTGTACTTCTATGGAATGACCACCACCTCGGGCGGCAACATCTCGCTGTTGGACGAGCAACGCTCCATGTGGATCACCCCAGCGGCGGTGGATAAGGCCAAGTTGCGGGCGGAGGACATTGTGCGGGTTCGCGCCGATGGGACGGTGACCGGCCTTCACCGGCCGTCATCCGAGTTCCCGTTTCATCAGGCCATCTACGAGGCCCGGCCCGACGTGGGCGCGATCATTCACGCCCACCCATCGGCGCTGGTGGCCTTCAGCATCGTGCGCGAACGGCCCGACACGAACATCCTAGCGCAGGCCGCGGACATTTGCGGCCAGGTGGGCTTCGCGCCGTACGCGACGCCGGGAAGCGCCGAACTGGGGGAGAACATCGCGCGCGCCTTCGCGGAGGGCCACGACAGCGTGCTGCTTGAGAATCACGGAGTGGTGTGCGCGGGCCGGACGATGGAAGAGGCCTATCAACGCTTTGAAACGCTGGATTTCTGCGCCCGGCTCATCATCAAGGCGCGTATGATCGGTCCCTACCGTGTGCTGACGCCGGATCAGATCCAGATGTTCCGGCGCCACCGCCCTGAATTGTCCGAGTTCACCCCGGAACAACACACCAACAAGGAAAAGAAGCTGCGCAAGTTCATTTGTGAGATTGTTCACCGGGCCTACGACCAACAGATCATGACCAGCACCGAAGGCGTGGTGTCGGCGCGGGTGGGACCGGACGCGTTTCTGATCACGCCAACGGGGCACGACCGGAAGTATCTCACGGAGGAAGACCTTGTGCTGGTAAGCGAGGGACAGCGGGAAAGCGGCAAGCTGCCGAGCCGCTCCACGCCGTTGCACAAGAAGGTGTACGAACGTCACCCCGAGACGAAGGCGATCTGCTCGGCGCAAGGGCCTTCCGTCACCGCCTTTGCGGTCACGGAAGGCCCCTTCGATACACGCACCATCCCAGAGAGCTACGCCATGCTGCGCGAGGCCCCCAAATTCCCCTACGGCTCCCAGTTCTCCGAGGACGATCCCCTGGCGGATGCGCTATCCGCCGAATGCCCCGCCGTCCTTCTTGAGAACGACGCCACGTTGGTCACGGGCGGCTCATTGCTCGAAGCCTATGACCGGCTCGAAGTGGCGGAGTTCACCGCGCAGTCGCTGCTCAACGCCTTGCCCTTGGGTCAGCTTATCTCGATGGGCGACGAGCAGATCAGCCAACTGCGCGAAAGCCATCTCTTTCGCCGATAGGCGGCCTATTTGTTGAGTTTCTTCACCTTGTCCTCGACCATCTTCTTGATTTCCTCGAGGCGTTCGGGGGTTTTCGCCTCGAACCGCATCACCAGCACGGGCGACGTGTTGGAGGCCCGGAGCAGACCCCACCCATCGGGGAACTCGATGCGGGCGCCGTCGATGGTATTGACGTCGAGCCCCATGTCCTTCTGGAAGTACTCCGTGGCCTGTTTGACGATGTCGAACTTGCGTTCCTCGCTCGTTTCCACATGGATTTCCGGGGTGGAATGCATCTTGGGGATGCTGGCGAGATGGCGGCTGAGCGGCCGGCGTCCCTTGCTCAACAGCTCAAGCAAGCGCGCTCCCGCGTAGATGGCGTCATCGAATCCGTACCAACGGTGCTTGAAGAAGATGTGGCCGCTCATCTCGCCCGCAAGCTCGGCGTTATGCTCCTTCATCGCCGCCTTGATCAACGAATGGCCGGTCCTCCCCATGATGGGATTGCCGCCGTGTTTGGCCACGTCTTCGTAGAGGGTGCGCGAGCACTTCACTTCGCCAATAATCGTGGCCTTGTTCTTTTCCTGCAGCACGGCGCGGGCGAAGAGAATGAGCAGCATATCGCCCCAGATGATGTCGCCTTTCTCGTCCACCACCCCGATGCGGTCCACGTCGCCGTCGAAGGCGATGCCGCAATCGGCCTTGGTCTCCTTCACCTTGGCGATAAGATCCACCAGGTTCTCCGCCTTGGTGGGATCCGGGTGATGATTGGGGAAGTCGGGATCCACGTCGCAATACAGGGGGATAACCTCACAGCCCAGCCGTTCGTAGAGGGGGACGGCCACGGGCCCGCCGGCGCCGTTTCCGCTGTCCACCACCACCTTTAGCTTCCGTTGCAGCTTGACGCCGCGCACGATGCGCTGCTGGTATTTGGGGACCAGGTCCGTACG
>SKRY01000040.1 GCA_007118235.1 Candidatus Hydrogenedentota bacterium
CCACAAGGAACGGTTCTCCCCGCTTGCCCGCCTCTTGCAGGGTCTTCGCTCCCCAGGAGCGCATTGTCCCTCCTTCGAGGTAGCGCCACAAATAGGGGTGCAGCATCCAATGCTGCAAATAGCGGTAGGCCGTGCGCACGGGGCTGTTGAACCACGAGGGCACAAAGATGCCCAGGGACGCCATCCCGCCGGGGTAGACATACATAAAGCCGAAGATTTCGGGCTCGGGGTATCCCATGGTATGGATGACGGTCCCGGGTTCGAGGTCACAAGACTCCGGGAGATCGACGACCATCTTCATGCCGACCGCCCAATCGCGCTGATGATGCCCCTCGGGTAAGCCGAAATGCTCGTCGAGCGATCTGCCCACCGGTCCAACGGGGCCATCGGCGACGACGGTCAACGGCGCGCGAACCTCCATGCCCGGGGTGTAGCCCGCGGAGGGGTTGCCGTCCAAGTCAGTTCCTTGGTCCATCAGGCGAACACCCGCAACCCCGTTGTCTTGGATAACGGGGCCGGTGACAGGCGAACCGGGCCAAAGCTGCGTGGCGCCGGACATCATGAGGTTGTCGGCCACCCACTGGTTGAATTGCCCTATGGAGAGGACCAGCCCGCCATCCTTGCGCAAGAAGGGCGGAATATACGGCAGTTCGACGGCTTCGTGTTTCATGCGCGTCACCCATTTACCGGCGCGCAAAAGGCGATCGGCCATGCGCAGCGATCGCGGACGCCGGCTCGCCCCCGTGGGATCAAGCATGTACACGACCCGCTCCTCCCCCACCGGCGCCGTCATCGGAATGGACGCGGGATCGAGGTCGGGAAAGGTCTCTCGAATGGCGTGTGCGCGCGTGACGGCGCCCGAGACGCCAAAGGCGAACCCATCCGCTCGCTCGAAGCAGATCACCTGGGGCGGCATGCCTTCAACGAAGCTACTTGACACAGCGGGAGAGCCGTCTTCGTTCATCAATTCGCGCGACAGCGTGGTCAGGAAGCCGCCCGCCGCCGGACCAAATCCGACGCACACGATATCGGCTTCCATGCTGGGGCGTTCGATGGTGTTCTCGTTCGTGGAGTCAATCTGAGACATTGGGGTCACTACTCATCTAGGGTAATCGAGGGCTTCGGGTATCATGACTTGACTCAGGTCGGACGCGGCGCGGTCCTTGGCGAGCCGGGCTCCCGTCAAGCAGCTATCGAGCTTGGCGCGCCACCGCTGGAGCGTATCCAACCTTTCGGCGCGAGCACAAGGCCCCGCCTTACACGGCTTCACGCCGCCTTCTTCAATGACGTCTCCCCCGCCTCTCACGCCTGCGGCAATACCGGGGGCCACCGTTTCCAGGTCGTCCAGCTCCTCGGCTGTGTAACAACTGCGGGAATCGTCGTCCCACGAGGGGTGGCGATTGTACCCGTACACCAGCTCGGCGCAAATGCGCCCCACTTCGCCCGCGGCCCGCGCGCACTGGACATGAGACAAATCGCTGTAGAATCCCACGAGGCCCGGCAGTCCCTCCGCCAAGGACGGGTTTTCGGCGCCTTTTGTGTCAAGTTCTATTATGTCGCGGATGAATTCGCGCGAGGCCAGCAGCCAACACAACGCGTCCGCCATCGGGAAGGTCACCCCTTGGCGGGGCGTGTTGTACAGTTTCTTGCCGAACTCGTCCGTGGCCGTTCTGAGGTGATTCAACGTGTGCAGCCACAACTCCATGGCGGTGGCGAGACAACACGCGCCCGTGCCTGGCCGTTCCGAACCAATCTGGCGCATCTCGCGAATCCAGCGCTTGTACTGTTCAAGGAACGGTTTCATGGTCATGGTGAGGCTGAGCTGACGGCGCTGCACGGCCTCGGGGCCTTCGTACGTGGCCTCGAGTTGCGAGTCCATCCACTTCTGGGGCAGGAAGCCCGGGCAGTCTTCCGTGATGCCGTATCCGCCCATGAGACTGACGGCTTCCCGCATCATGACCCCCGCCTGGACCGTGTTCCAAAGCTTGCACGCCGGACAGAGCACGTTTCCAACCCCGTCCGCGATCATGTATTGCGCCAAGGTATCCGACTGGAGCGCTTGGAAACGGGCCTGATCCCGCTCCTCTTCCGGTTGGGATTCCAGGTCAAGGAACTCCAGGGCATTCTTCTCGGCGTTTCGGAACGCCCGCATCTGACTGACCCCGTCCGCGGCTTGTTCTTTTAGAACGCGTTCCTTCTCCGGTTCAAGTTCGTCGAGCATGTCACAATGGCGCGCGGCGGCAAAACCGAGCGAGGCCGCGGCCTCCCCGCTGGCCCAGACGTCGATCAGGCGGTGCAACACGTCTTCCCGCTGTTGGAGCCCCAAATCATGCCGGGAGCCGCCGGGATCCACGCCCGGCCGGCCGCGGAAGCGCTCGCGGTGATACCGGATGACAGGTTCGACGGCGGATAGCAGTTTCGAGGCGCTCAAGAGCCCCACCGTGACACGGGTGTGTTTGAACACGGCCTCGATGATGTTGCCGTGGGAGTAGTTGGGCACGATGACGCCGTCTTGGATGGTGTATCCGCCGATGATACGGCTGGCCGGAACCTTCACGTTGATGACCGGGTCGCGCGTGGACGACAACTGGTGCACCAGCTTCATCGTGGCCGCGCCCCGGTCAAAGGTCCCGGGGTCGGTTTCCTCCACAATGATCATGCAGCTGCCCTTGATGCGCTCGTCATCGCTGTCCACCGCCACCGTGACGTAGTTGGCGATGTCCATATTGGTGATGAACCGTCCGCGTTTCTCGACTTGAAGAAGCGGCTCCTGGCCATCGCCCCAGTCCGCGACCCGCATTTTGCCGGCCAGCGTGCCCGTCTCGGCCCCAACGTAGGGAAGGGGCTCCGTGAGCCCAAACGCGCCATGCAGATGGCCTCCTTTGCCGTCCGAGGCGATGCGCTGCATGTACTCCGCGACCTGCTCCTCCGTGCCGCGCTCCTTGATGGGGGCGAAGGCGAGATGGCCCGCAAGGCTGCCCGTGGCGGCGCCGGCGTCAACCCAGGCCAGCTCGAAGGAGATCAGGGATAGCAGAAGGTTGGACGATCCGGCAACGGTTCCTCCGTACTCGGGAGAAACAACCGCCGTGGTGATCCCAGCCTCGTCAAAATGCTTTTGTAGCGCCTGCTTTTCCTCGGTCCACTCGTGGGTGTTGCGTCCCCCTTCCGCGACGACACGCGCCACCGGTCCCCGCGCCACCTCGCGAACGGATTGGAGAAGCATCTGGATGTCGAACCGCTCCGCGAAGCGCCACATGATTTGGCGCACATCGTCTCCCGGAAGGGTCTGCAAAGGCGCCCTCGTTGATTCTTGCGTCGTCGTGCTCATGGCTCCAATCCTTTCTTAACTGAGTTGCAACGGGATCGTGAAAAATGGCCCAGTTTGAGTTGATAACACTAGAAATGCGCTGGGAAACATGGGGGGCTCCCCGAGTGAGGCGCTGG
This sequence comes from Candidatus Hydrogenedentota bacterium, assembly GCA_007118235.1. GTDB lineage: Bacteria > Hydrogenedentota > Hydrogenedentia > Hydrogenedentales > SLHB01 > SKRY01. The sequence continues at coordinate 3,445 of SKRY01000040.1, forward strand.
AAGATACTACCGTTTTCTACGAAGCCTCTACCCGCATGGGAGGTTTTCCCAGACGTTCGCTGTTCGTGCAGCCGAAATGCTAAGCATTCCAAAGCGAAAAGTCAAATCCAGGGGCCGCACACGTCTTCATCGGCTATTGAAGAGTGAGGCGCATAC
>SKRY01000116.1 GCA_007118235.1 Candidatus Hydrogenedentota bacterium
CCGGGGAGCCCGAAACCTCGCGGCCACTTACCAACGATGACATTAACGGGGCGGCGGAGATCATTGCCGCTGCGTATCGCGATCACCCCGCCCGAAAGATCGATCGGGAGGTCCAGGACCCGGATAACGCGGCGCGGTTTCTCACGCTGGCGCAAAGCGGGGGCTACGGCCGGGTTGAGCCGGGCTGGATACGGGTGCTGGAGCGGGACGGAAAGCTCACGGGCGTGGCGGTGGCGGCCCAAGCCGCGCCGGGCGTTGGCTTCCTTATCCAACTGGCGGTCGCGCCCGAATCCCAGGGCGGCGGCGTAGGCAAGACCCTGCTGCGCGATATGGGCCGTGTGTTTCGCGTGGATGGGTATTCCCACATGGCCCTTGGCGTGCTGGCGTCCAACCCCGCGCGCAAGCTCTATGATAATCATGATTTTCGCGTATTGCGCAAAGTTGATACGCACGTCTGGCAGCGTCCCAATACGTAGCCGCAACGGCCACCAGATACTTGGGCTTCATCCCAGCAATGTCCCATGGATTGTGGTTTATGCCGGTTGGTTTCGAGTGGTCTAATTCGTAAAGAAGCCCCCTGGCGTGGTACTCTGTAGGCATGAAAACGGGCAGCTTCCATACCCCAGCCGCAACCGTCAACGCACGGAACATCCGTCCCTGGCGTCTCATTCACTCGCGACTCCCTAGAGTCTGCTGGATCGGCGCCGGAGGCTTGGTGGTGTTGTGTGTGCTGGCGTCTTCCGCGGCGGCCTGGCAGAACGCCCAACAGCCTTACGAGGTGCGCTTCGAGGGCGTCGAGGGGGCATTGCTGAACCGTCTGCGGGATATTTCGGACGCCGTCGAACTTCAGGAGCGCCCGCCCGCGACGATTACCCTGTTGCGGCGGCGGGGCGAGCGGGACGCGCCACAGTTCATCCAAGCGTTGCGCGCGGAGGGATATTTCGCCGCCGAGGCGGACGTACGTATCGATGACACGGTGAGTCCCGCCATACTTACTTTCGTCATCGACCAGGGCCCCCGGTTCCGGTTTGGCGATCTCAGCGTGCGGCTGGCCGATGGCGCCGATCCGCCGGCGTTCGATTTGCCCGAACCGTCCGAACTTGGGCTCGAAGAAGGGGAGCGGGCATATACCCACGACGTCTTCGAAGCCGAGCGCCGGCTGTTGACGCGTTTCCAGTTGCGGGGGCATCCGTTCGCGCAAGTGGTTGATCGCCAGGTCATCGCCGACCACGCCAGCAACCGGCTCAACGTGCGGTTCATGGTTGACCCCGGTCCATCGGCCGTGTTTGGTCCCGTCGAGTTCGAGGGACTTGAGGAAGTGCGCGAGGACTTCGCCCGGCTCCAGATTCCGTGGCAGGAGGGCGATCCCTTTAACTCGGCCCGTCTCCGGGAGGCGCGCGAAAAACTCACGGGAACCAACCTGTTTTCCATGGCCCGCGTGGAGCCCGGCGACCACCTTGATGCGGATGGCATGCTGCCCGTGAGGGTGTATCTGAGTGAACGCAAACACCGCACGGTGCGGGCCGGGGTGAGCTACCGCACGGATGAAGGCGTGGGCGGACGGCTCTCATGGGAACATCGCAATCTGTTCCGGCGAGGCGAGCGCCTGAATATCAGCGCCCGCGCGTCGGAGATAACCATGGCGGTCGAGGCTGGATTTGAGAAACCCGCCTTTGCGCATCCCGATCAGACCCTCCGCTCGCAGATCCGCGTGGCGCGAGAATCGCCCGACGCGTTCACAAGCACCAGCATAAGCAGCCGCGTCTTGCTCGAACGAGACTTGACGGACCGCCTTACCGTGGGTGGTGGCGTTGCGGCGGCGTTCTCCGAAATCGAACAGTTGCGCGTCACCCGGCAGCACGCCCTTTTGTCGCTTCCCATGTTTCTGGATTGGGATCGGCGGGATGACGCGCTGGATCCCACGGCGGGCGGGCGGATTAACTGGCGTCTGGCGCCTTTTCATGATTGGCGCGGCTCGGATCCCGGTTTCGTGCGCTCCTCGGTCACATTAACGCAGTACCACCAAGTGATCGAGAACTCATCGCTGGTCCTGGCGGGCCGCTTGGCCCTCGGTATGATAGCGGGCGCCGATCGTGAGGATATCCCCGCCGATGAACGCTTCTATGCCGGAGGCGGCGGCTCGATTCGGGGATTTCGCTATCAGAGCGTGGGGCCACTAGTGAACGACACCCCCACCGGCGGAAGCTCGTTGCTAGAGATGTCCCTGGAAGCCCGCTATCGCATGTCGGACAACATAGGGTTCGTGGCGTTCGCCGACGGGGGCAACGCCTTCGAAAAGGAATTCCCCGATTTCTCCGACACGTTGCGGTGGGGAAGCGGCCTGGGGGTGCGGTATTATACGCCCATGGGACCGCTGCGGTTCGACGTGGCGGTGCCCGTGAACCGGCGTTCCGGCATCGATGACCAGTTTCAAATCTACATCAGCATAGGACACGCCTTCTAGACCCATGAATCCTCAACGCGCCATTCTACGCGGACTAAAGTGGATCGCCTTGGCTGTGTGCGCGGTGGTTGTTCTCGCCGTGCTGTGCCTGGTCCTCCTTCAGACCCCGCCCGCCAAACGCGTCATCGCCGAGCAACTCTCCGCCCGGCTGGACGTTCATCCCAGGGTCCATATCCAGTTACGGGACATTCGCGGCTGGCTGCCCTTCGATATCCGCGTGGGCGAAATCACGCTGACCGATGAACAAGGGGTGTGGCTGACAGCCGAGGACGCCGCTGTGCGCTGGCGGGGCTTGCCTTTGCTTGCGGGGCGGATCCAGGGCTCGGAGATAAGCGCCGAACGGGTGACATGGCATCGCATTCCCACCGAGGAAGATCCCGAGCCGCCGGATCTACCCGAACTTCCGGATCACTGGCCCTCCATCACCGTGGAGCGCATCGAGGCGCGGGAGGTCATCTTGGAAGAAGCGGTCCTTGGGCAGCGCGCGGCCTTTGCCGTCGAGGGCCACGTCGCGCCGCCGCCGGACCGGAACGGGATAGGCGTGGACCTTTCGTTTACCCGCCTCGACGGCCCGCAAGAACAAGCAACCGTCTTGCTCGGCCTCCTCGGCGAACCAGGGGAACTCTCCTACGATGTGGAAATCGCCGAGGCCGGCCCGGGGAGCCTGCTCCTTCATCTCGCCCGGCTGCCCGAGGATTCGGAGGCGCACGTCCGGTTTTCAGGCGGCGGCACACTGACCCGTCTCGGTGGCGCACTCTCCCTTCACGCGGCCGAACTCGGCGAGGCCGAACTGAACCTGTCCGCCGGGCTTCCCAATCCCATCACGTTCGGACTCGATGGCGAAGTCACCTTGTTTCCAGACCGGCTCCCCGAGGATGTCCATCATCTGACGCAGGCGCCAAGCGCAGTGGCTTTGCGAGGCGCATTCACGCCAGGCGAGTCGTTGATTCTGGAGCATGTCTCCGTCGAGGGCAGGCCCGCCCGCCTCGCGGCTTCCGGAGGCCTAAACCTCGTGGAACAGACCGCGGAGGGCGACTTCGACTTCGAGAGCGAAGACATCGCTGTGTTCAGCGCGCTGGCGGGAATCCCACTGGGAGGCGGCGTGTCGGGGAGCGGCCACGTGGAAGG
>SKRY01000241.1 GCA_007118235.1 Candidatus Hydrogenedentota bacterium
GGCTCAAGGGGATTTCGCCGACTTCGTCGAGAAACAGGGTTCCGCCGTCCGCCTCTTCGAAACGGCCCGCGCGAGCATGATCCGCGCCGGTATACGCGCCTTTTTCGTGGCCGAAAAGTTCGGCTTCGATGAGGTTTTCCGGCAGCGCGCCGCAATCGACGCGCACCAGCGCCTTGTCATGCCTTGGGCTGTGGTCATGGATGAATTGCGCCACGACTTCCTTGCCCGATCCACTCTCCCCGAGCACGAGGGCGCTGGCCTCGGTGGGGGCTACGCGCGCCGCTTCTTGGAACGCCTGCCGCATCGCGGAGCTTTCCGCCACCACGCCCTCCGGCAAGGTCAGCTCGCCACCGTCCTGCGTGACCGGCCGCCCGTCTTGCGCAAGGGCATCGTCCACGGCGGCGATGAGTTCGTCTAGATCCACGGGTTTTTCGAGATAGTCGAGGGCGCCCGTCTTGATAGCGTTGACGGCGTCGCGCACATCGATGAAGGCGGTAAGGAGAATGATGGGCAAGGCGGGGTGGTCGCGCTTGAGGCGTTCCAGCACCTCGAGACCGCTCATGCCGGGCATGCGCACATCCAACAGCACAAGGTCGGTTTGCGGGGCGACTTCCAACGCCTGGGGCCCATCCTCGGCGGACGCCACCTCGTAGCCCGCGCGGTGCAGGGCGTTGGTCAACAATTGACGCTGGCCCGGGTCATCGTCGACCACGGCTATAGTGTGGGTTTCGGCCATGCCGCTATTGTACCGGACGCAAGCCGCGCAACGTAACCCGGGTCCCCTGCTCCGGTTCAGAGTCCACCTCAAGCTCCCAGCCGTGGGTGCGCGCGATCTGATCCACAATGGACAACCCTAGTCCCGAGCCATTATGCGAGCGGGAGAAGTACGGCTCCACCACATGCGGCAAATCCTCCGGCGCGATGCCTTGGCCGTTGTCCGACACCGTTATGTCAACACAGCCGTTGCCGCGTTGGGCCTCGATGCGCACCACGCCCTCCTCGCCACAGGCGCGCACCGCGTTGGACACCAGATTGAGAATGGCGCGGCGAAGGAGCGTCTTGTCCGCCTGCACCTCCAATCCGTTGGTTGCGTATTCGATGGAAATATTCGAACCCGCGGTCTCCGTCTCCAGCAAGGGAAGAAACTGTTGGAAGAAGACGTCCAGCGCGAAGTGTTCAGGTTGGGCTTCCTGCGGGCGCGCAAAACTGAGGAAGAAGTTGATCTGGCCCACCGTCCGGTCGGCCTCATCCACGATCTCGGAGGCCATTTTCTTGCTCTCCATGTCGGTGTCTGGAGAACTCATGATGGATTGGGCCAAACCGCGCACAATGCCAAGGGGATTCTTGGTTTCGTGAGCCAACCCCGCGCCGAGCCGGGCGAGCCGTTCATGTTGGGAGGCCCGCTCTTGCGCCAGCGTCAGCTCGGTTTGCATTTCCTTTTGCCGCATGCGCGTCAAGACGGCTACCGCCCCCAGGGTAATCGCGGCCAGCGCGATGGCGGCGCTCAAGGCGAAGTGGGTTTGCTCTTGCCGGATGGCTTCGTGCATGGCGCTGGTGTCCAACACGAGGCCAAGGGTGAACGGCGACGGCGGCGCACCGGAATGCTCCGGAGCGCGGCGTCCCATGCCCATGCCGCGGCCTTCCCCACGGCCGTCTCCGTGGCCTGCGCCTTCCCCCCGTCCCGGGCCAAAGCCACGCATGGGAGCTTGGCTCACCATGGTAAGCCGGGCGCCGTCTTCCCAGACGGTTTCGGGAGCCGCCGCCGGAAACGGTTCGGAGAGTTCCCCGGCGGTCACGGAGTCTCCATCGCCTATATCAATCTTTACAGCCAAGACATCCGGCGCTTCGGCAAGTTCCTCAAGGATAGTGCGAAGCCGGTCCGGGGTTTGTTGTCCCATACGGCCTTGCGCCCGGATGCCCGCGGCCAAGGCGTCAAGAATGGTTTCTCCACGCGTGAGGACAGCTTGCCGTTCATTGGCGGCTTGAGCACGGTAATCCGAGTACAGATAGGCGGCGGCAACCGCGGCCAACAGAACAGCCACGCCTATTACCGCGCCCTGACGGCTTCGAAGTAAATCCGGGAACATAATGCGATCCTAACCATCGACCTTGCAATTGGCGTCGGTTGCGGAGTCTCCCAACGTTTCTGACACAGGCAATTTGTTCTTCGTTCAGCTGTAATCCACTTCCCCCCTGGGCGTCTGGGGGTCTGGATCGCCCCCGTAGCGGATGGCTCCCCATTCGTTGACCTCGTATCCCCATTCCTCGAGATACGACTTCGGAGCGCGAAAATCGTCACCAATCTTGTCGAGTTCCGCTTGAAGTTTCTCATCGAGTTCCCGCCGGGTGCTCTGGTGCTCATCCTTGTCCACTAGGTTCTCCATCTGATGGGGATCCTCGCGGTCGTCGAACAACAGCCATGGACCTTCCCGGTTGCGAACGTAGGTGTACCGGTCCGTCCGCACCGCGCGGTATGCGCCCAAGCCGTAGTTAAAGGGCGCAACGGACATGTAGAGCGCGGCCCGGCCCGGGATTTCGCCTCCTTCCGTTACAAGGGCCGAAAGGTTCTCCCCCTCCACCGAGGCCGGAACCTCAATACCCGCCAACCCAAGCAAGGTCGGCAGGATGTCCGGCGTGTTCAACGGAGTGCAGACGGTCCGCCCTTGACTCCCGTGGGCGGCCGGGTAACGAAGCAGGAAGGGCACGTGGGCCGATTCGCCATACGCCACTTGCTTCCAATGCTGGGGCAAACCATGCGAGAACAGCATGCTACCATGGTCGGACGTAAACACGAAGATCGTGTCTTCGGCGGCGCCCGTTTCCTCGAGGGTCTCCAACAGTTCGCCCACGCAATGGTCGATCGCCGTAACGTGCGCGTAGTAATCGCACAGGCGCCTACGGGCCGCGTCCCGCTCTTCTGGGGGCACGTTCGCGGGCGGCTCGACGTCCTCCTCGGCATACTGGGCGATGTAGTCATCGGGCGCGTCCCGCGACGCGGGATGGGGCGGGCCGTAGGACAGCATCAGGATGAACGGGCGATCGCCGCCGGCGTGCTCGCGGATATACCGGCGCGCGGCCCCGGTTTGGGCGAACACGTCGTAGCCCTCCCAGACCCGCTTTTCCTCCGAATCGCCAGTGTAATAGTGGGAGTCGTAGTTGTTGTGGTCGCACTCCGCCGCCTTCCAGTACTCCCATCCCTGCCGGCGCGCCGGGGGAATGAAGGAGTCCCGGCCGTGGCCGTCGAGGTGCCACTTGCCGATGTAGCCCGTGTCGTACCCGGCCTCCGCAAAAATCTCGGGCATACACAATTCCTTGGACGGGAGATGGAGGTCATTGAGAAACATACCGGTGGTAGTCGGGAAACGGCCCGTCATCAGCGCCGCCCGGTACGGCGTGCACACCGGGCAGACCGCGACGGTGTTGCGGAAATTGACCGACTCCTCCGCCAGCCGGTCAATATGGGGGGTCTTCGCATTGGGATCGCCCGCGTACCCCAACGCCGACGCCCGCAACTGATCCGGGAACACGTAGACGATGTTCGGCCGCCGGCGTTCGCTTTCCGGCACTCCCTCAACGCCAGGAGCCGCCAACA
>SKRY01000205.1 GCA_007118235.1 Candidatus Hydrogenedentota bacterium
GATCAAGAGCCGCCGGATCATCTCGATTGGGATAAGTGGCTGGGGCCAGCGCGCTGGCGGCAGTACAACCCTGATTATGTGCAACAGTACGGCGACCGCCGCTTTTTCCTCGATTTCGGCGGCGGCATGATCTTCGACAGGGGCACCCATCAGCTCAATGTCATGAGCTGGTTTTTGGATTTGGACGACACCGGCCCCACCAAGGTCACGGCCACGGGCCGGCCGCCCCGGTACGGCAACTTCGATTGTCCGATCACGATGTCGGTGACCTGGGAATTCGCCCATCGCGATTTGGTGGTGCATTGGCGTCAACCCGGCTTTGATCCACAGAGTCCGGAGCAGCAGCGGCCTTACGGCGCCATCTACCACGGAACCAAGGGCAGCTTGGCCGTGGATGGCGGCGACATCGGAGGACGCGCGTGGCCCTTGCGCGAGGCCGAGGAGTACGAAGCGCCCGCGGGCGGATTCCAGGCGCCGCGCACGGAACTGCACAGTCAGCCCGGACTTCGGCGGAATTGGCTGGACTGCATCAAAAGCGGCGAGGAACCCCTCATGCCTCTTGAGGCCGGCCACCGGATTTCGACGATGTGTACACTCGGCAACGTGGCCTACATGCTGGGCCGTTCGATCGAGTGGGACCCCGAAAACGAGCGTGCGGTGAACGACGAGGAAGCCAACAGATTGCTGCTGCATGAGCCCGGGCGCGGGCCGTGGCATGTATAACAGCAGAGGAGGGTGGACCATGACCAATTCTCTACACACACTACTGGCCGTCATCGGATTCGGTTTGGCGGCTTGCGCCGGACAGGGCGTGATGGCGGATACTCCCGAGACGGTCGAGGATCTCGTGGCGATGCTCTCGTCCGGGACCGGTCACCACTGGGAGGTGGATTCGCCGCACGGGTACCGGATCATCGGCTTTGAAGGCTACTGGAGCAACAACCCGGACTGGAGCGTCGAGGCCGCGTTTGACGGCGATCTCGGCAACTTCGCTCATCCCCCCAGTGGCGGCCCGTTGTTGTGGGTTGGGCTGGACTTGGGAGACGGCGAGGCGAAACGCATCACCGGCATTCGGTACGCCCCTCGGCAGGGCTATGAGGAGCGCGGCGTCGGCGCCACCATCCATGGGGCGAACGACTTCGACCCGGAGGCCTTCGATCCAACGCCGAACGATGACCCGAACCGGGGCGACGCCGTCCCATTGATGACGATCGAAGAGCCCCAACCCGGCGGCGAATGGACGAGCTTCGACATCGATCATGAGGGGACCTTCCGGTACGTCTTCTACGAAGCAGACCCCGCGGTGGACGACAGCCTCCACATCGATCTCGCCGGCATCGAGTTTTACGGCGCGAGCGAGGATCAAGAAGAGGGCGAGTGGCTGGAAGTCACCGCGACGTTCGTTGAGGACGCGAATCAGCGCATGGAAGCGCGCGAGCACGCCGCCAATTTCGGTCCCGAGGCCGTGGCGCCCGTGGCGGCGTTGTTCGATCACGAGGATCGCGACGTGTATATCGCGGCCATGTGGAGCCTGCGCAACATCGTCCACGAAAGCGCCCGCCCCCGCGAGGATGAAGCGGAACAAGAAGCGGCCCAACAGGCCATGGCGGAAGCCCTTTCGGAACTGCTCGACGCGGATCAATCCGAACGCGTCGTGCGGGAGGCCCTGTATCTCATCGGCCTATGCGGAAACGAAGCGCAAGTCCCCGCCATCGCGGAATGGCTGCCCCATCCCGCCTTGGGGGATGAAGCCTGCGCCGCGCTTCTTCGCATCCCCGGCGAGGCGGGGTTGCACGCAATGCTGGACGCGGTGGAAGACGCGGAAGACGATACCGCTGTGTCGCTCATCCACGCCATCGCGCAGCACGACGCTCCCGCGGCCCGTGAGCGGCTGGAGGAACTCGCCGAACACGATGACGAGACCATCGCCGGGGCGGCGGCCCGGGCCCTGTCCATTCGCGATCTGCGCGTGGACTACGAAGGATAACGCGCACCGAAACCAGCAGAGCGCCTCGCCCCATGTCTCCAAGGAGCATGGGGCGGGGCGCTGTCGTTTGTGTGTTGGGCTCCAGCCTGTATGGCGGGGGGCGTTTTAGCGTGGTTAACGGTTCTTTCGCCCCGCCAGCCATTGCCGTGCAAGCGCCATCATGCCGAACACGCCGACGAGATATCCGATTCCGCCGAGAATGTCCTGAAACCGGCGCCGTTCGGAGAGGGCGTCAAGGTCTTCCCGCAATTGACGGATGGGCTGCGAGACGGTGTCCTGAAGCACGGCCCGGAGGACTTCTTCGTCCATCGCCGCGGCTGCTTCCCGCTCTGGAACGTCCGCTTCTTCATCCGGCTGGGCCTCGTCGTCCGCATCCGGTCCCGGCGGCAACGTGCTGGGAAGTTCGGCCGCGGCAACGGTGAACGTGTCCCGGTGTCCGTCCGGCAAGGTGATTTCCAACACGTGATCCTGGCGCGTCTCGGGGTGGTAGTGGAACTCTCCATCCTCGTCGGTTTGCGTCTCGCCAAGGAGTTCGCCCTCGGCATCAAGCACGCGCACGGCCGTGTCGGCCAAACGCTCGCCGCCCACGAAATAGGCGTAGCCCGTGATGTGATCGCCGTCGACGGTGGCGAAAACGCGCAACCGATGGGCCTCCGCCACGGGCGCCGCGAATAGACCGGCCAACAACACGGCGAGAAACGCCGCCGCGATGCGCGATTTGGAGCGAGAAGGATGGAATTGCCGTCTGTTATGCATGATTCGGAGCCATTTCAAGCCATTTGGATTTTGCTTTCGCCAAGAATGCCACCGCCGATCCGGTCACGGCGGCTTCCACGCCCGCCAACGGCAAATGCCCGAGGAACACATAACGGCCCACGGTGGCGAACCCTTCCCCGGCCAGGCTGATGGTGAACGCTAGAATGAGCGCGCCTAGTCCGATCCCCGCCGCGCCCGCGGCCGCCCCGACCACGAAGCTTCGCGCTCCGTGGGCGAGCCAAGGGCGAAGCGCGTAATAACAGCACACCGCCGGCGCGCCCATGATAACCGTGTTGACGCCCAAGGCGGTCAGCCCTCCCACGCCGAACAGGGCGGCCTGAAGCAGGAGCGCGACGAAGATGGCGGGAAAGGCGGCCCACCCAAGGATGAGCCCCATCAGACCGTTCAAGACGAGATGAATGCTGACCGGTCCCAGCGGGATGTGGGCGAGAGACGCCGCGAAGAAGGCCGCGGATAGTACCGCGGATTGAACGATGCGGTCGTCGTCAAGACGGCGCAGTCCCACGGCTATCCCGCTGGCAGCCAACACGTAACCCGCGGCCAGCACGGGGGCGGGAAGAACGCCTTCGGCAATGTGCATGGTGCGTGAGGTGTCCAGTGATTAGGTCGGTAAGCGCCTATTCCATTTCGTGGGCGCGGACCCACATGATCGCGCCGTGGCGGATAGAAACCATTTCTCCCTGGGAATTCTCGACTTCATCATCCTCTTCGAGCGTGACCGAGAATCCCCACCAGCCTGCGCGGGGAATGGCGTAGGCGAATACGCCATTGGCGTCCGTCTTCACGACTTGGCCCATGAACGCGTCGCCCGGGAGTTCCACGCCATC
>SKRY01000249.1 GCA_007118235.1 Candidatus Hydrogenedentota bacterium
GGCAGGTCCACGGCCAGCGTGAAGCCTTCCTGCGCCCGCACTTCGTCGAAGAGTTGGGAAATGGTTTCGCTGGGCAGGCGGATGGGCAGCATGCCGTTGTTGAAACAGTTGTTGTAGAAGATGTCCGCGAACGAGGGCGCGAGGATCACGCGGATCCCGTAGTCGGTCAAGGCCCATGGCGCGTGTTCGCGTGACGAGCCACAGCCGAAGTTGTCGCGCGTCAAAAGGATGGAAGCGCCTGCGTAGCGCGGGGCGTTCATCTCAAAGTCGGCATTGGGCGTCTCGCCGTCATCGAGGTAACGCCAGTCGAAGAAGAGCACGTCCCCGTATCCCGTCCGCTCGATGCGCTTCAGGAACTGCTTCGGTATGATCTGGTCCGTGTCGACGTTCATCGCGTCCAACGGCGCGACGATGCCGGTATGGGTGGTGAAAGGTTGCATGGCGTCGTGTCCTTTGTTTTCGGGCTTCTCGTAGCGCAATAGATGTTGGAGCGCGGCGATTACTCCGCGCCGTTGAACTCCCAGTTACGGATGTCCACGAAGTGGCCCTTCACGGCGGCGGCCGCCGCCATGGCGGGACTCACGAGATGGGTCCGGCCGCCCTTGCCTTGGCGCCCCTCGAAGTTGCGGTTCGAGGTCGAGGCGCACCGGTCGCCCGGATTGAGCACATCGGCGTTCATGGCCAGGCACATCGAGCAGCCCGCCTCGCGCCATTCAAAGCCCGCTTCCTTGAAGATTCGGTCGATCCCTTCCTCTTCGGCTTGTTTCTTTACCTGTTGGGAACCGGGAACCACCAAGGCCTGCTCGATGGAGGGGTGCACCTTGTGGCCCTTCAGCGTCTTGGCCGCGGCCCGCAGGTCTTCGATGCGGCCATTGGTGCAGGAGCCCACGAATATCTTGTTGAGCCGAATGGACTCGATGGGCGCGCCTTCCGTGAGGTCCATATAGTGCAAGGCCTTCTCGGCGGACTTGCGCGTGTTTTCGTCCGGCAGCTCAGCCAACACGGGGACATGGCCCTTGACGCCGGTCACCATGCCGGGCGAAGTGCCCCACGTGACCTGCGGCTCGATCTCGGCGGCCTCCAGCTCCACGGTCCGGTCGTAGGAGCAGCCCTCGTCCGAGGCCCAGGAGCGCCAGCGCGCGGCCAGCTCATCCCAGCTCTGGTCTTGCGGAAGATAGGGGCGGCCGCGCAGGTATTCGCACGTCTTTTCATCCGGCGAGATGAGCCCTGCACGGGCGCCCGCTTCAATGGACATATTGCAGATGGTCATCCGGCCTTCCATTCCCAGATCGCGGATGGCTTCGCCCGTGTATTCGATCACATAGCCCGTGCCGCCGGCCGTGCCAATCTTTCCGATGATTGCCAGGATGATATCCTTCGCCGTGATGCCCTCGGGCAGTCTGCCATTGATGCGCACTTCCATGGTCTTCGACTTGCGCTGCGCCAGGGTCTGCGTGGCTAGCACGTGTTCGACCTCGCTTGTGCCTATGCCAAAGGCGAGCGCGCCAAAGGCCCCGTGGGTCGAGGTGTGCGAGTCGCCGCACACGATCGTGCTGCCGGGCTGCGTCAAGCCCTGTTCGGGACCGATGACGTGGACAATGCCGTTGCGCCGGTCGTGCATGTCGAAGCAGGTAACCCCGAACTCCTTGCAATTCGCGATAAGGGTGTCCACCTGCTTCTTCGACAAGGCGTCGGCGATGGGCCGGGAGCGGTCCGTGGTGGGGATATTGTGGTCCATCGTGGCGAAGGTAAGTTCCGGCCGCCGCACGGTGCGCCCCGCCAAACGGAGTCCCTCGAAGGCCTGGGGCGAGGTGACCTCGTGGACGAAGTGCCGGTCGATGTATAGCAACGAGCCCTGGGCCTCGTCGTCATGCACCAGGTGATGATCCCAAATCTTTTCGTAGATGTTCTTAGCCATCGTTCCATTCCCTATGATTTGTCTGCCAGAGGCGGTCCCGACACCGTTTGGACGCCCTCGCATCTATCAAACACTACGGAATATTCAGAGCATTCCGTGTTGAAGTGCGGTCAGTTATTGTATTTCCGGAGGAGGTCATCCAGCGCTTCGCGGAGCAACGCCGCCTCGTTCACGCCTTCCCGTTTCGCCAATCGCGAGAGCCCTTCGAGCTGGCCCTGCCCATAGTGGCTGGTCTTGGTGACCATCTTCTCGGCGCGGGCGAGGCAGATGCGGTCCCGCCCGGAAACCTTGGCGCGGTACAGGGCCTCGTTCATCCGGCGGATGAGTTCGCTCTCCCGCGCCCCGTCCTCGGGGTGCGCCGCGAGCCCCACGCTTATACTCAAGCCCGTGTTGGCTTCTTTCGCCTCGTCAGCGAAGACCTTGCGGAGCGCTTCCAGTTGAAGAAAAACGCTCTCCTTCTCCACATCTTGAAACAAGAGCGCGAAGGCGTCGCCGCCATAACGGAAAACTTGGCCTTGAGACGCGAAAGACGCGCCCAACAATTCCGAAAGACGCGCCAACACGCGGTCGCCGGCCTGTTCGCCGGCCTCGGCGTTGTACTTCCCGAACCAATCGAGGTCAATCAACGCCAGCACGACCGGCGGCCCCTTCTCACCCGCCGCCCCAAGCGTGGCGGTGAGCGCATCAAGGAATCCGGCGTGATCGCCCAACTTTGTCAGACCGTTCGCCGATCCAGCGGTTTGGGTGCGCATCGTTCTTCCCTCCTACTCTGCAGCAATTGTGCCTCAGTTGACATACATCTGTCAACCCATGTATGCTCTTCTATGTATCACATCATGGGGCGGCGAGAGTCTTCCGCTTTCCATCTCCCCCAACTGAGATAGAGGGGGCGGCCAGCTTGACAGAGGGCGGAAGCCCACTTATAATGCCCTCCATGTTCGTACTTCAGCATAATCCTTCCCAACTTCACACCTGAAACAAGCATGGGGTAGCTATGCGGCTTTTTGTACCCAAGGAGTACCATCCCGGCGAAACGCGCGTCCCCGTTATTCCCGAGACCGTTCGGAAGCTGATTGAGAAAGGCGCCGAATGCGTGGTTGAGCAAGGTCTCGGCGAGTTGGCGGGTCACGCGGATGGAGCCTACGAAGAAGCGGGGGCCTCCGTAACCACGGACCGGGCCTCGGCGCTTGGAGAGGCGGACCTCGTGTTGCGGCTGCGCAAGCCGCCCGCGGAGGAAGTCCCCCAGATGAAGCGGGGCGCGATTCACATCAGCTTTCTGGATCCCTTTAACGAGCCAGAACTTGTGGACGCCTTCGTTGAGCAGGGAATCAGCGCCATCAGCATGGAGATGATTCCCCGGACCACCCTGGCCCAGAAGATGGACGCCCTGAGTTCGCAAGCGAATCTTGCGGGCTATGTGGCGGTCATCCTAGCGGCCGAGCAAAGTGACAAGATCTTCCCGATGATGATGACCCCGGCGGGCACGATTGCCCCGTCCCGGGTATTTGTCATCGGGGCCGGCGTGGCTGGATTGCAAGCCATCGCCACGGCCCGGCGCCTGGGCGCCCGGGTGGAAGCCTTTGACACGCGGCCCGCCGTCGAGGGAGAAGTCGCCTCGCTGGGAGCGAAGTTCATCAAGGCGGATCTCGGCGAGACCGGCCAGACGGA
>SKRY01000261.1 GCA_007118235.1 Candidatus Hydrogenedentota bacterium
GCGCGGGATCGTTCTCATGGCGTGGCCGAATTTCAGCGCTGAGTTGACGAGCGCGTCAATGCGGTTTTCGATCTCGGGATCCAGAATGCGGCCCGTCTCGTCGAGCTGATCGGCGGCGGCGTGGACGATGCGCGGAAGGATGAGGCAGTGGTAATCGAGCATGAGGCTGTTGGCGAGGGACATCGGCGCCATATAGCTTGACCTTCCCCCCGCGGCGCAGAGGAAGCCCACGATGCGGTCTTCCCAAGCGGCGCCCGTGAGTTCGAGGAGGTTCTTCGCGGCTGCATTGACCCCATAGTTGTACACGGGAAGCCCCAGCAACACCGCATCGGCGTTGGCGATGGCGTCCGCCAAATCCGAAACGGCGGGGTGATCTTCTGCGCCTGCGCCATCGCAGAAGGGGAGGGGGTGCTCACGGAGATCGATGAACACGGTCTCTTCGCCGTGCGCGCGGATTCGTTCGGCGGCCATGCGCGCTAGCACCCGGCTGCGGCTCTTGGGGTTTAGGCTGCAACTGATTACGACAAAGGCCATGATTGCAAATTCCTCTTCGCGGGAAGTGAGCGGGTAACGGAAGATAGGCGCCAGCCCCCTGAACAAGGCTGGTCCGCAGATGGTATTCTGGCGCAGCGCGGCGCCCAGAGCGTGGCTGAATCCAACGCGGAATTCAAGTTGGGATATTCCCCAGGCGCGTTTGTGTAGTGGTGTTCTTGGTATCATATTGCGCATATTGCGACATGCGGCTTGTTTCGGACCCCGCGTTTGCCCTATAATGACGCGCATCCAAACCGCCGCCCGCAAGCCGGAGACGTTGACCGGCCGGCGGTGTGTAGACGCCCATTTTGATCAGGGCGTGGGGAACAAATGCAAGGAGGCCTGAGAGGGTAAGCCATGAACACGGAAAGGGGTAACGTGAATATCGTCGATATCTATGGTCCGGGAAAGTTCGGACTGTCGTTTGAGTTGTTTCCGCCCAAGACGGAGGAGTCCGAAAAGGAGCTGTTCCACAATCTGGATGATCTCGTGGCGTTTGAGCCCGACTACATCACCTGCACCTATGGGGCGGGCGGCTCGACGCGGGACAAGACGCTGGACATCGTCAGCGAAGTCAAGAAACGGTATAAGACGCCGGTCGCGGCTCATCTCACCTGTGTCGGGGCCACGAAGGACGACATTCGCGCGTTCTTGCGCGAAGCCACGGAGCGGGACGTGGACGCTATCATGGCGTTGCGCGGCGATCCGCCCAAGGGCGAGACGGAGTTCAAGCCGGTGGAAGGCGGACTGAACTACGCCAATGAGTTGGTGGAACTCATCCGCGTGGAATTTCCGCATTTTGGCATCGCCGTGGCGGGGTATCCCGAGGTTCATCAAGAAGCGCCGGATGCCCTGGTGGACCTGGATAACCTGAAGCGGAAGGTGGACGCGGGCGCCGAGGTGGTGGTGACGCAGTTCTTCTTTGATAACGAGAACTTCTACCGGTTCCGGGAATGGTGCGAGACGGCGGGGATCAACGTTCCGATCGTCCCCGGGGTTCTGCCGGTCACCAACAGCAAGATGATCAAGCGCATCGCCAAGCTGTGCGGCGCGCAATTGCCGCAGGACTTCCTTGAACGTCTGGAGGCCCACGACGAGGATCCGCAAGGGCAGTTTGACGTAGGGGTGTATTACGCCACCCGGCAAGTAGACGAACTGGTGGAAAGCGGCGTGCCCGGCATCCATTTCTACGTGCTCAACAAATCCAAGGCCACCGCGACCTTGTTGCGCGCGCTTACGCTGCCTCAGCGGGCGGCGGACCTCGCGGAGGGGTGACGCCATCCCCTGATCCGCTTCGGAAAGGGGAATGCGCGCGTGGCTGCGATAGCCACTCAGACAATCCGTGGCCGTGACCCGTTGTTGCGTGAAGCCCCACGGCGGGGCTATAATGAAGGTAGTGACGGTGTAGGCCGTCTTAGGCGCTTACCGTAAGGAGCATTTTCATGTGGCACCCTGGTATTGGTGAACTGCTGATCATTTTGGTCATTGTTTTGGTCATCTTCGGCGCGGGCAAGCTGCCCCAAGTCGGCCGAAGTCTTGGCTCGGCCATCACGGAGTTCAAGGAATCGGTTCAGCCGAAGGATGAGGAGACCTCCGCCACGGGGGGAACAACGACTCCTCCCGGCGACGACGATTCCGAGGAGACCCACAGCTAAGCCGCGTGTCCCGCGAAGAGCAGTTGGTCCGTAAGCCGAGAACAGTGAACAAAACGAACGCGTGAGGTGTGTGTTGAGCATGCCTCACGCGTCTTGTCTGTTGGCCCGCTGCCCGCCGCGCCTACCGGATGTCGTATTCCTTGAGTTTACGGTACAGGGTCCGCAGCCCGATGCCAAGCGTTCTAGCGCACGCCTCCTTGTTGTGGCCGGTCAGTTTCATCGTTTCCTCGATGACGATGCGTTCCACGTCCTTCATCGTGACGCCGGTGGGAATGCGAATCTCGCTCACCTCGGGCGTGGTCGTGTGGCGCAAGTACTCCGGCACATCCTGGAGGTCCAGCGCCGAGCCCGCGCGGCTCATGATGACCATGCCCTCGATGATGTTTTTGAGTTCGCGCACGTTGCCGGGCCAGTCGTAGCGCATGAGGACATCCAAGGCCTTGCGCGAGATCCCCTCCACCGCCTTGCCGTGCGTCTCCCGGGCTTCCTTGAGAAAGTGATCGGCCAGTAGAGGGATATCCTCCCGCCGGTTGCGCAACGGCGGAACCTCGATGCTCACCACCCGGAGACGATAGTAGAGGTCATCGCGGAATTGGCCGGTCTCCATCATCTTTTCGAGGGGCCGGTTGGTGGCGGCGATCAGGCGGACGTCGACGGTGATGGTGCGGTTGTCGCCGAGGCGTTCGAACTGTTGTTGTTCGAGCACGCGCAGCAGCTTGGCCTGAAGCGGCAAGCTCAGCTCGCCGATCTCGTCAAGAAATAGCGTGCCCTTGTCGGCCACCTCGAAGCGGCCCGTGCGTTTCTGGACGGCCCCCGTGAACGCGCCCGACACGTGGCCGAACAGCTCGCTCTCGACGAGGGCTTCCGGCAGGTTGGCGCAGTTCAGTTTTACGAAAGGCGCGTCCCGCCGGGGACTGTTGTTGTGGATGGCCTGGGCGATGAGATCCTTGCCGGTGCCCGTCTCCCCGCGTATGAGCGCGCTGCCCCGGGTCGGCGCGATTTGCCGGACGGCCTCGTAGACTCTTGTCATCTGGCGGGATTGGCCCACGAGATTGTCAAGGCCATAGCGCTCGTCGAGGCGGCGCTTGAGTTCATGCTGTTCGAGCACCAGCTTCTGGCGGCCGAGGGCCTGCTCGATGACCGCTTCAAGCTTGCCCAAGTTCAGCGGTTTGGTCTGGAAGTCCACCGCGCCCTGGCGCATGGCCTCGGTGGCCAGTTCGACATCGGGCTCCTCGGTGATGAGCACCACGCATATTTCGGGATTGCGATCCTTGGCCACGGCCATGAGGCGCATGCCATCGATGCGCTGGCTGTTCAGGTCGGTGATGAGAACATCGACCTGATGACCATCGAGATGGTTGTAGGCTTTTTCACCGTCATCCACC
>SKRY01000408.1 GCA_007118235.1 Candidatus Hydrogenedentota bacterium
GGCGGATCTCCTCATCCCGCCCAATCACGGGATCCAGCTTGCCCGCCCGCGCCAACTGCGTCAGGTCGCGGCTGTACTTGTCCAGCGCATCGTACGTATCCTCCGCATTGGGATCCGTCACCCGCTTCGAACCGCGCACCTCTTTCAAGGCCGCCCAAAGACTGTCCTTGGTCACGCCGTGCGCGCGCAAGATGGCGCCCGCGCGGTTGTCGCGCGCTTCCACCATCGCAATGAGCAGGTGTTCCGTGCTCAGGTATTCGTCCTTCAAACTCTGGGCCGCCTTCCAGCCCGCGTTAAGCATCTCCTGGGCTTCGCGGCTCAGGCCCACTTGGCCCGCGCCTTGCCCCGACACGCGAGGCGCGCGATTCAGCTCCGCTTCAATTGGATCACGGAGTTGGCCGGGGCGAATCCCCAAACGCTTCAGAATGGAGGCCACCGCCCCGTCTTCTTGATTCATCAGGGAGTGCAGGATATGTGCCGAGCTGATCTCCGGATTGCCGCGATCCGTGGCGGCATCCATCGCCTCGGACAAGGCCTCCTGCGCCTTGATGGTTAACTTGTCTAACCTCATTGCTTCACCGCTCCTTTCCGTTCCAGATGTTGGTATGAATTCCAGTTGAAATGAAGCAAATCTTGTGCCAAGTCGCGAAGACAGGATTTGAGCCAGTGAAAACAGGGATGCATAGTTATCAACCCCGCGAACGCTGTTGCAGTTCCGAGCACGCGTGTTCCATGGTAAAACAGTAAACGCCGGGGGGAGCAGCTCCTCCCCGCTTCCACGCCGCTTGCTCAAGCGAAGCGATCGGCTCACCTTTGGCGCCACCTAAGGAGGAAACACGTTGTCATGAGCACGGACAGACCCTGCTCCCTGAGAATCGCGCCGCCCTGGTCAGCCGGCGAGTCCACCATCGCGAGGACCAGGTGCTCCGGGCCAAGACGGTCATCCCCGAATTTGTGGGCCGCCGTCCAGGCCCGGCGTATCACGGCGTGAAATTCCTGGCTTACACCTACCGCACCGGTGCTCCCCCCGAGCCGGGGAAGGTGGTCCATGTCACTCTCGAGGGATGCGTGCAGTTGCACGAGCTCCCCGCCCGCATGAACGAGAATACCGTTCAATACGCCGCCGTCTTGGTTAAACAAGGCCTGAAGCACATGTAGAGAGGTAATATCGGAATGACCGCGCTCGGTGGCTGTGAGGATCGCCTCTTCCAATGCCGCTTGCGCCTTGAAATTTAATCCTTCCCACTCCACAACTTAATCCGTCCTTTACTCTTTCGAGCTATCGCTTCCGCCCTTCTTTACTTCAGGCAGTTCGGGCGCCAAACCGATACAGACCATAAAGTATAGAGACTGGCCAAATGCGTGCGCGGTGAGGCGCCCTATTAGCGAACACAACACGCCCACTTCACAATGTAATCCCTCCTTTACTCTTTCGAGCTATCACTTCCACCCTTCTTTAACTTCAAGCAATTCGGGCGCCAAACCCATACACATCATTCAAGTATAGGGGCTGGCCAAACGCGTAAGTGGTGAGGCGCCCTATTACCGAACACAATGCGTCTCATATCGGAACACACCAGTCTCCTGCCACTGGGGTTGGCTGCCCGCCCACGCCGGGAAGGGGCCACTGGTTACGCAGCGCGTTTGCCATTAGGAATCCAAAGCGCCTATCCTGTATGAAGCTATTGTCGAAAGGAACGAACGGGAGAAGGGATGGGAAGGCAGGTGGCGCCATGCCCCAAGGGACATCAGGTTGCGGGCCTTGGATCGCGTCCCGCTTGTCCCGCGTAAGGGCAGTCCACGCTATTGGCGTGTAAACGGAACAGGAGAAAAGGGGACCATCATGACTACAGACAAACGCTACCGGGCCGGCGTCATCGGGGCGGGGGCCATCGCCCAGACCTGTCACATGCCGGGCTACGACGCGTTGGACAACGTGGAGTTCGCCGCCTTCGCCGATCCCGCCGAGGCGCGGCACAAGGAGATCACGGAACGCTTTCCCAACGCGCGAGGGTACACGGATTACAGGGAGATGCTGGCGAACGAAGCGCTGGACGCGGTGAGCGTCTGCTCGCCCAACGTGTTCCACGCCGAGCAAACCATCGCGGCGTTCGAGGCGGGGTGTCATGTCCTGTGCGAGAAGCCGATGGCCGTCACGCTCGAAGAGGCGGACGCCATGCTCGCGGCGGGCGCCAAGGCCAAACGCAACCTCATGATCGCCTTCACCAACCGGCTGACAGGCGGTCCGCTTGCGTGCAAGCAGCTCCTGAAGGAGAAGGCCATCGGCAAGCCGTTCATGATCCGCGTGCGGTTCGCCCACGGCGGCCCCAGCCCCGGCTGGGCCAAGAGCCACTGGTTCTACAACCCCAAGCTATCGGCGGGCGGCGCGCTTTTCGACATGGGCATCCACGCCATCGACCTGTGCAACTGGCTCATCGGCCCCATCCGCAGCGTCAGCGCCCTGACGGCGACGCTGGTCAAGGATATCGAAGTGGAAGACAACGCGCTCATGCAGCTCGAGTTCAAAGACAAGAAGGCCCTGGGCTACATCGAGGTAGGCTGGACCAGCCGCCCCGGCTTTGTTGGCTTCGAGATCTACGGCCCAGACGGGTCCATCATCTGCGACTACGACCGGGGGCTCACCCTGTGCGGCGGCACCCTCACCGCCGGCCAAGACGGCGAACCCGAATGGACCACCCTCGACCGCAACCCCACCAAAGGCGGATGGGACGTGCAAATCAAACACTGGCTCGATGTCATCGACGGCCGCGAGAAACTCACCATGGACGGCCAGGCCGGCCGCGCCGCCCTGGAAGCCGCCCTCGCGGCCTATGAATCCAGTAAGACCGGCCAACGCATCACGCTGGCCTAAGGGAAAAAGCGCCCCCTTCCAGAGGGAATCTCGTACCGCCGGCATCTTGCCGGCATATATAGTCGCCGTCTCCACATGGTTTTTTTGCCGGCGAGACGCCGGCGGTACGGGGGGAGAAGCAACCGCTAATGAACGCGAGTATGCCCGAACAACCCCGGCGAAAGGGTGGGCGTGAGCGGCGCGATCAGGCGACGGGTTCGCTGGTGCGGGTGGGAAGGCGCAGGAGGACGAAGCGGCCGTCGCGCCGCAGGGCTTCGCTGACCTCCGTGGCGGACATGCCCAGCCGTTGGATGGCCAGCCTGACCCACTCGCCGAGATGTTTCTGGGCGTCGTCCAACTCACCGAGCTGGGCTTGCGCGGCGGCGAGATGATACAGCGCATCGATATCCTTGGGATCCTTGTCGAGCAACTCCTTGTAGCCCTCCGCCAACACGATTAACTCGTCGGCTTGCCACAGGTTCTCGGCCGCGTTCCGGCGCGCCTCAATGTCTTGCAGGCCATCGCGTTCTTGTTCGAGCACATCCTTGAAGGCCTTCTCGAACTGGGCCTGTTCGAGGTCCTTGTCCAGCAACTCCACAATGCTGGGACCGGCGGGCGGCGCATCTAGCAACTCCAGATACCGTTCGCCCGCGGCCCTGGCGTCTTCCGCTTCGCCTTGGCGCGCCTCGGCGCGGCTCAACGCCAGGCGAGCCGGCGCGCTGCGGGGATCCAGGCGTGATGCCTGCCGGGCCAGACTGGCCGCGGTATCATGGTTGGCCTGAAGCCGCGCTTGACCGGATAGCGTGACGAGAAGGGGACTCAGGGTCTCGCTTAATCCCACATGCGCGGACAAGGAGCCGAGTTCCGTGCTCCATCCGTTGACAAACTCGTTCATGGGCGTCACGGGCGGAACGTCCATCCGCGGATAGAGAAGCAACGGCCCATGAACGCCGGCGCGCGCCATCAGCCAGCTGCTGTCGATCGCCGCGAAGGCCAACGGCCGCTGCTGGGCGTTGTCGCGCACGAATTCCCAAAGCACAAGATCGGCGAAGGCGTCCTCGCCCTCCTCACCGTCGAGCACACGCTGTTGGAGCCGGCGGAACTCGAGGGGACGCTCCCGTTCAAGCTGTTGCAGAGCGGCCGCGGGGGGAATGGGGTGCGGCAAGTCCAGCGTGTCGTCATACCGGGGTTCGAGCTGCACCCGTTGCAGGGGATGCGTCAAGGCGGCAAGGGGGATGATGTCGACGTCGCGCCGCCATCCCGCGCCGTGTTGGGCCGCCCAGAGCAGGGAGGTGATGGTTTCGTCTCCCGTCACCAGGACCGCGTTCTCCGGCGCCGCGTCAAGGATATATTCCGCCAATTCAGCCGCATAATCGTGTTGACGCGTGGGGCCGTGGACGGCCTGCCAAGCGGTGGCGGCCGCCAGCACGAGGACCGCCGCGGCCATGCCCGGATAGGGAGACGCCAGCCGCCGCCGGAGACCATACATAATCGCCCCCACGCCCCAAGCGGCGAACAGGCTGATAGCCGCCAACGCGATAAGCGTGGGAGCATCGCCATCTTGCAGCACCGTGTCCACCCCGTGCCGGTTCGTCAAGAACGGCAGGAATGGTCCAAAACCAAGGAACATTAGGGCGGTCATCATGGCGGGGCGTTGCGTGGGACGCAGGAACAGCAGGATCCCCGCGGGTAGGGCGAGCAGAAGAATGAGCAGCGGAAACTCCCCACTCAGCACGGCGCCGAAGCCCAGTTGGGGCCAATCGCTGGCGATGGCGGGGTACGGCGTACGCAGCGCATAGGACAGGAATTCGCCGATGGATTGCCCACTCGCCAGAGCGTACATCACCGGCAAACTCACGCCAACGGCGAATAGGAGCGCCAGCATTGCAAGCTGCTTGGCGAGCGCAAGCCCCTCGACCGGGCGAAACAGGTACACGAAGAGGATAAAACACGCTATCAGCCCAAACGTGGGATGATTGGCCGTGGCTAAACCACCTAGAATCGCCGCGCCCGCCAGCAATGTCACATTGCGTTCCGTTTGGACGGCCAACAGAACCAGCATCAGCGCCAGTAGCGCCAGCAGCGCGCTGAGAGGCGCCGGACTCGCCGCCGCGCCCGCTTGGGTCAGCAGCGGCGTGGCCGCCAAAAGCATCGCCGCTAGTACGCCCGCCGCGATGCGCTCGCCCTGCTGGCACAAGGGCTTGAGGACCTTCGCGGCCGCCGCCCCGGTAACGCCGCAGAGCAGCGCCGCCGTGACGAGGGTGACCAGATTCAACAGCACGAGGGCGTTCGCGCCGCCCACGTGCGCCGTGGCCAGGGCGAGGCCCCGGGACAGCACCGGCATGGGATCCGGCGGGGCGGGAGCCAACAGGGCGCCTTGCCACGGGGTAAAGGCCAGGCCGGGGCTCATGTGAAAACTTAGCCAAACTCCCGCCGCCAATGCGCCGCCTATTCCCGCCATGCCCTCGGCCCGCTTTGTCCAGGGCAAGCCAGCCTCGTGGTCCGGCTCCGCGCCAGAGGGAACAGGCGGTTCCCCGGCGTTCCCCTCAGGGCCATCGGGCTCTGTATCCGCAAACGGATCGGCGAAATCCGGCGCATCGCTGTCAGCGGGGTCCGCGTTCATCCAATCCGGGGTCATGCCCCCTCGATCACCGTTCGAATCGTCTCGGTTGTTTGGTCCCATGTCGCCTGCACCTGCTTCCTGACGTTCGCCGCCAAACTGTTCCGCAATGCCTCATCGTACACTAACGCTTGAAGTTGCTCTTCAATGGACGCCTGGCTTCCGGGAGCGTAGAGTAACCCGGTTTGGCCGTCACGCGCGAATTCGCGTCCATCCACCGTATCAGGCGCAAGGACGGGCAGTCCACACGCCATCATGGCGGGAGCTTCATGCTCGCGGCCGATACCGCAGAACCCAATGGCGGCCTGCTGAAACACCTCCGCCCGTTCCTTCGAAGGAAGCCCGGGATGGTACTCCATGCCGGGATAGTTCTTCCGCGGCTTGTGGCGTCCCATCAACGTCAGATCCGCGCTTGCGCCCCCGCGCGCCAGCTTCGTCAAGGCCGCGATAAGGGCGTTCGGCTTGTCATCCACGGCGGCCACCAACGGGCGTTCCCGGGGCTCGGGAACCTCCGGCGGGGCAAGTTCGCCATCCACGCCATGGGGTGCGTATACGATGTGTTGATCGCCGGCGCCGGCCGCTTGGAGGTCCTGCCACGCGCGGTGGGAAGCCGCCACGAACGGGCTCGGCGGATCCCCGGACACGGGCGTGCGCCGCGCAAGATGGAACACAATCGGCGCCACGGGGATCACAACACTATCCGGGATAGGCATGGGCCCGCCCTGCACGCAATCGGCGACAGCGTCATAGCGTTCCTCAAGCCGCCCCGTTTTCGCCAAGCGGGACAAGAGCATCCTCGCCATGAGCGGGTACACCATCGGGAGTCCGAGCCGGGCGATTTGTATGCCGCTGGCCACTTCCACGCCGTGGTGCTGGCTTTGTCCCACGCCGCGCGCCAAGCGTTCCTGGCAGACCCAGGAAATCTGGTATCCTTCCCGCGCCAGGCGGGAGAATACTTGATAGCAATAGTGCTCCGCGCGGCCCGCGTTTGGGTCCCGCCAATCCCGTGAGCAAAATAATAGAATCCGTTTCATAAGCTATTGATAGTTTAACATAGCGCGGCGCCGCCGCAACGAACGGATGATCGCTTCCCTGGCGGTTTATGAACTCGGGGGGCTTGTAGGTTGCTCCCGGAAATCACACGCCTCAAACGGGTTTGAACCCCGTTACAACCCGCTGGAGTAGTTTCGGCCATGGATTCAACAAGTGAACCGTCTTTGATCTGGGATTTTTTCGGAGGGCTTCTGCACCTCATCTTCCGCCTCATCGTGCTGGTGGTATTGATTGGCCTCGCGGTGTTTCTGTGGTTTTCCCACGAAGCCTTGTACAACCGGTTCGTCGTGTTTCCCGAACAAGCCCGCCAATGGGAGGCCCTCCGGGAAACGCGCCAAGAAACCGGGATTGAGCTGCCGTGGGAGCATTTCCGCGGTGTGGCTCACGCGCATTCCGGGCATAGCCACGACAGCTTGGTTTCGTATGAAGAAATCCTAGAAGCTGCTCAGATTGCGGACATTGACTTCATGCTCATGAGCGACCACTGTGTGGATGGGGAGGCGGACTATAGCCTTGGCTGGCGGGGCGTGCACGAGGGTGTGCTCTTCGTACCCGGCTTCGAGATGCGGGGCGGCTTCATGCCGTGGGGATTGCCCACGGACACGGTGTTGGATTGCGAGGAGGACTTGTGGGTTCTGGCCGAACGCATCGAAGACGAAGGCGGCCTGCTCTTCTTCGCACATCCCGAGGAGCCCCGGTTGTGGGATTTGCCTCAGTTGGACGGGATGGAAATCCTGAATCTTCACACCATGTTCAACCGCACGGACATGGGCGCCCTCGCCCCGAACGTGCTACTCTCCATTCGCCGCTATCCGGATCAGGTTATGCACCTGGTCGAGCAGCCCATGCCCATGGTGCGGCAACGCTGGGACGACTTGAACCGGATGCGGCGCATCGTCGGGATCGCGGGCAACGACGCCCATCAGAATGTGGGCGTTCGTCTCGCCGGCCTTGAAGATGGCGGCTTCCGGCTCGAAGGCACTGCGGGCGATCTCATGCGGGAATGGGAGTCCGGCACGGTTTCGGCATGGGTGTTGCGGCGGATATGGGGGGCGCCTGACCCAGGCGAAGTGGTGTGGCGCTTTGATTTGGACCCCTACCCGCGCAGTCTGCGGTTCATGAATACGCACATCCTCGCCGATGAACTCAGCGAAGACGCCATTCTGGAGGCGCTCGAATTGGGACGGGTGTATGTGGCCTTCGACATGATCGCCGACGCCCGGGGATTCGCGTTTATTGCCGAGGGAAGCCAAGGCCAAGGGCACATGGGCGAAGAGATACCTTGGGAAGAGGGCCTTGAACTACACGCGGCCTCCCCTTATCCTGGCCGGTTTCGCCTGCTTCGCCACGGGGATCTGGTGCATGAAACCGAGGGCCGTGAGATGACCTATCAACCCGAACGCCCCGGCAACTACCGCGTCGAGGTGGACCTCTCGATACGGGATGAGTGGGTGACCTGGCTCTACACGAATCCCATCCGGATTGAATGACACCGCGGGAAGCGGGGAGATGCGCCTCGCCCATGGCTAAAAGGGGATGCACGGGCCGCTTTTGATTCCGCGCCCCCAATCGTTGCACAATAGCGCTTTCCCGCACATGGGAACGCCACCCGCAACGGGCGCGCGCCATCCTCGCAGCGTCGCGCCGGGATGGCCGCTTCATTTCATTCGGTTCCGTTCTCACGCTTTGGGTATTCGAGCCCTCCTTTCGGAACGTGAGCAAGGGATTCGATTCAACGATTCATAAGGACGAATGGGGTGCTTTACGCCATAATCTCTGATATACACGCGAATCTTGACGCCTTTGAGGTGGTGCTAGAGGCCATCGACGCCCGGGGCGTGGACCAGACGGTCTGCCTCGGGGACGTGGTGGGCTATAATCCCAACCCGAACGAGTGCGCCGACATCCTGCGCGAGCGGGAAATCCCCACGATTTGCGGCAATCACGACGCCGTGGCGTGCGGGCGCGAGGATCCCCTGGGGTTCAATCCCGTGGCCCAACGGGCGGCGGAATGGACCCGGGACACGCTGCGGGAAGACAACCGGGCTTGGCTGCGCGAGTTGCCCGATAGCCGGGTGTTCAGCGATTTCTTCGCCGCCCACGGCTCGCCCGGCGACCGCGACCGGTATTTGTTCTCGTGGCAGGATATCCTCCCTCATATCCCGGTGTTGGAACGCCATGACCTAAGCCTTTGTTTTTTCGGCCACACGCACAGCGCGGGGATCTTCACGTCCGATGGCGTGGACGAACTCGACGAGACGGGCGCATTCACCGTGGACGATGGCAAGGTTGTTTTCATCAACCCCGGCTCCGTCGGCCAGCCGCGGGATGGCGATCCACGGGCGGCGTTTGGGTTCTTCGACACCGATACGGGGCGGTTTGAGCAGGTCCGCCTGGAGTATCCCATAGAGAAGACCGCCGAACGCATCACCGCCAGCGGATTGCCAGAGTTCCTGGCCGACCGGCTCTTTCTGGGCCGATAGGGAGAATCACCACCATGCGTCAAGCCGAAATCAGCCGGAACACGGCCGAGACCCAGATCCAAGTCCACCTGAATCTCGACGGCTCCGGCCAAACCGATCTGCAAACGGATATCGGATTCTTTGATCACATGCTTCATCATCTCGCCCGGCATGGCGGATTCGACTTGCGGGTGAACGCGCAGGGCGACTTGCACATCGACGGCCATCACACCGTCGAGGACGTGGGCATTTGCATCGGCCGGGCCTTTGCCCAAGCCTTGGGCGAGCCCCGGGGCATCACGCGCTACGGACACGCCGTCACGCCGATGGACGAGGCGCTCGCCGAGGCGGCCGTGGACGTGAGCGGCCGGCCGTTTCTCGTTTTCCGCGCCGCATTGCCCAAGACCGCGTTGGGCGGGTTCGACGCCGAGTTGACGGAAGAGTTCTTCCGGGCGTTCGCCATGAACGCCCGGCTCACCCTCCATCTTGAGTTGCGGTACGGGGACAACGTGCATCATTGCATTGAGGCGCTTTTCAAGGCCTGCGCCCGCGCGTTGCGCGTGGCCGTGGCCCGCGACGCCCGCGAAGAGGGCGTACCCTCCACGAAAGGACAGCTCGACATATGATCGCTATTGTTGATTACGGCATGGGCAATCTTCGCAGCGCCCAAAAAGGCATCGGGAAGGCGGGCTACGAAGCCACGATAACGGACGATCCCGCTGTCATTGATGCGGCCAACGGCGTCATCCTGCCGGGCGTGGGCGCGTTCAAGGACTGTTTCGAGGGCCTCCGCGAACATGGGTTGGTGGAGCCTGTCCAGCGGGCGGCCTCTAGCGGCCGGCCGTTTCTGGGCATCTGCGTGGGGATGCAGCTTATGTTTGAGTCCAGCGAGGAGGGCGAGGACACCGAGGGTCTGGGCATATTCAAGGGCCCCGTCGTACGGTTTCCCAATGGCCGCGAGACGGGGTTCAAGGTGCCGCACATGGGCTGGAACGCCTTGATCCCAACCCCCGGAAGGCCCAACCCGTTGTTGGAAGGACTGTCCCGTCAACCCTTCATGTACTTCGTTCACAGCTATTACCCCGCGCCCGAGGATCCCGGCATCGTCCTCGCCGAGGCCCAGCACGGCGTACGCTTCGCCGCCATGTGCGGCCGGGATAATGTGTTCGGCGTCCAGTTTCACCCCGAGAAGAGCCAGCGCGAGGGTTTGGCCCTGTTGCAGGCCTTTGGCCGTTTGACCGAGGAGAACGCATGATCAAGCACATCCTTGTCCCGACCGATGGGAGCAACGCCGCCTGGCTCGGCGTGCAATACGCCATTGCCGTGGCCAGCCAACACAACGCCAAGCTCCACGGTCTTCACGTGGTGGATGTGAAGCTGTTGGAAGGCCCGTTTCTCCGCGACATCTCCGCCTCCTTGGGGACATCCCCCTACGCGAATTACCGGGGCAACCTCTCCATGGTTCTCGAGGAGCGGGGAAAAGCCATCCTAAAAGCGTTCCGGGAGGAGTGTGAAAAGGCCAAGGTTGATTGCGACACCATTCAAACGGCCGGCATCGTCGCGCATACGATCGTTGAACAGAGTGAACTCGCGGACCTCATCATCATGGGACGCGCCGGGGAACACGACGATTGGCTCGACGGGCTCCTGGGCTCGACCACCGAGGCCGTGGCGCGCAAGGCGGTCCGGCCCGTGCTGATTACGGGCGTGAACCACCCCGGCGGCGACCGGTTCCTCGTGGCCTACGATGGATCCACGCACGCCCGCACCGCGCTCCGGACGGCGGCCTCCATGTGCCATGAATGGAAGGCCTGCCTGCATGTGCTATGCGTGGGAACGGAATACGGAGAACAGTGGAAACAGGAGGCCCGGAAGTACCTCGACGCCCACGAGCTTGATGTGGAGTACACCGTGACCGAGGGCGATCCGCGCGAAGTCATCGTGCGTCACGCCGGCGCCATAAAGGCCGACCTTCTCATTCTGGGGGCCTACGGGCACAGCAAGGTGCGGGAGCTTTTGGTGGGAAGCACCACGGCTCACGCGCTCAACCACGCCCCGTGTCCGCTCCTGTTGGTGCGGTGACGCCGCTTCTACGGTCGTGCAACCTTTGAGGCGTCTTGATGTCTCGGCAAGATGCCGGTGACACGTATTATTCCCCCTTTGAAGGGGGTGGCCCGAAGAACCGGGGGATGTATACTTCTGGCAAATTGCCTTACCCAGTGATTGATCGCGAAGAATAGGTGCGTTATGGCCAAGAAACAACGAATCGAAATCAGGCGGGACGAGGATTTCTCGGAACTCGACGAGGAAATGGACGAAGCCCTTCAAAAGCTCGAAGGGACCAACGGCAAGATCGCCCATCTCCTCGAACGCTACGCCGAGGAAGGCGAGGCGGCCATCGCCCAGTTCTTGGGTGAGGCGGAGTCCGCTTCTGGAGACGGGGCCGCGCCCAGCGGCGGACCGGATTCCCGTGAACCGGAGGAATCGAACAGCGAAGCCGGGGAGAACGAAACGCGCCCCGGGGAAGAGACGGAATAACGCGCGCCGCGGTCTGGCTGCCCCGTTATCAATATCCTTGCGCCGCGATGACCCGCCGTTCGGAGGGGTTGCCGCAGATCAGGCATTGGCCGGATTCGGGTTCCGCGTTGAAGGGGATACAGCGGATGGTCGAGCGCGTGTCCTCTTGCATCTTGCGTTCGCAGTCTCCGGAGCCGCACCAGTGGATGCGGAAGAAGCCGCCCTCCTCGATGCGCCGCTGGTAATCGGCGTAGTCGTCCACCGTATAGGTGCGGTCGTGCATGCGCTTTTGCGCGGCCTCGAGCATCCCCTGCTGCATGCTGCTTAGCAGGTTCCGGATCTGTTCCTCAAGCCCATCCATGCTCAAGGTTGCCTTCTCGCCGGTATCCCGCCGCACCGCGATGACCTGGTTGTTGTCGCAGTCCCGGGGGCCTATCTCAACCCGGATGGGCACGCCGCGCACTTCCCAATGGTTAAACTTGAAACCCGGCTTGTACTGCTCGCGATCGTCGATCTTGTAGAACAGCGGATCCCAATCCCGCGTCAATTCGCGGGCCCGGCCCAGCACGCGTTCCTGCTCATCCTCTCCGCGCCAAATGGGCACAATGACGACCGGCAACGGCGCGAGTTCCGGCGGGATGACCAAGCCGTTGTCGTCGCTGTGGCACATCACCATGCCGCCGATGAGGCGGGTGGACACGCCCCAGCTCGTGGCGTGGACGTACTCCAGCTCCTTGTCTTGGTTCTGGAACTTCACGTCGAACGCCTTGGCGAAATTCTGGCCGAGGTGATGCGATGTGCCCGACTGAAGCGCCTTGCCGTCTTGCATCATGGCCTCGATGCAATAGGTGTGTAACGCGCCCGCGAACTTCTCCTGCTCCGTCTTTCGGCCCGGAATGACCGGCATGGCCATGTACTTCTCCGCGAAGTCGCGGTAGACATGGATCATGCGGTAGGCTTCTTCCTCGGCCTCCTCGTGCGTGGCGTGCGCCGTGTGGCCTTCCTGCCAAAGGAACTCGGTCGTGCGGAGGAACAGGCGCGTGCGCATCTCCCACCGGCAAACGTTGGCCCATTGGTTCAGCAGAATCGGCAGGTCGCGGTAGGAGCTGATCCAATCCCGGTACTTGTCCCAGATGATCGTCTCGGACGTGGGGCGGACCACCAGGCGCTCCTCGAGTTCCTTGCCGCCGGCGTGCGTGACCACGGCGCATTCCGGCGCGAAGCCCTCGACGTGCTCGGCCTCCTTCGTGAGAAAGCTCTCCGGGATGAACAACGGGAAATAGGCGTTGACATGGCCCGTCTCCTTGA
>SKRY01000215.1 GCA_007118235.1 Candidatus Hydrogenedentota bacterium
CCCACCACCTCACCTATCCTCTCGGGTAGCGACTGTGACGCTCCATCGATACAGCCCCCGCGTCTGGGTCGGGGAACGCCGAACTGTATAAACACCGGTGGTCGCGTCCCGATTCTTTCTGAACCAATTTCCAAGCCGGTTCGGGTCCAGTACGCCATTGTGCTCGCAAACTCCGCACAGCGCTTCTCTGAAAGTGTCATCCTCGTTGGTATCCTCAAGCGCCTTCTTGATACTAATATACTCGTTCGAGTACCTTTGATGCCATGCCGCGAGCACTTCGATGTCGGATTCGCGCGCCGGATCCTCTTCGAACGTCCGGGCTATGGTGGTGACAGGGTCGGCGCTGCCAGCCCACACCATGGCATGCCGGATCGCATGGTTCCAGTCTTCGAAGGAGCCGAAAGGGTGGAGGTTTTGACGTGGGGCCCCTGCCTCGATGTGCGCCGCGATAATGGTTTGGAGATCCCGCACCAATTCGCCCCGCCTCTCCAAGCATTCGCGGGACAAGTCTTGCGAGATCTCTCGCAACTCGGGGCGCTCCTCTTCGGTGACCATCCGGGATTTGAGGATGCGCCGCTTAGCATCTCCCGTAATGGTCAGATTGTTCCCTGTGAAGATCATGGTACTGGTGGTCGGCGCATCAAGCAGTCGCGAAAACCCCAGATCGCGCACGCGCTTTTGTGTTTGTGTCAATACTATGCATATGGCGTTGCCTTCTAGCGGCCGCTCAACGTTATCCACTACGACAATGGGGTCACCCGCGAGCAACGCCGAGTCGATGCGCTTCTCCGACTCTTCATTCTTCGAGCCGTATCCCATGAAGGCCGCCTCACGCCCCGATGCAATAAGGGAACACGCATTTGCGAGCAGGCTTTTGCCGGTCCCGGCTCTGTTGGCGTCCAGCGCAAACCCCGGCGCGGTGGGAAGCAATCCGCGGAATAACGAGGTAATCATCATTGCCACTACCACCGCACGGGATTCATCACTATCGAAGGGGAAATGCTGCAAGAGTGAATGGATGCGCTCCAGAGCCTTCCCGGCGTCGTGCTGTGTTGGGTTGGGAGGAATTTCCGGCCAGAAACCTTCAATGTCCACGTATATCCCGGACTCCACATCCAATCCCGCCGAAGTGATCCGCCGCCCGTCAAGTGTCAGCACAGGATGTCTGGCAACGGCGCGCAGCTTAGCCCACGAGAACCACTCGGGCACCCCGCAAATGGATTCCAGTACCGGCTTGGGTACATCACGCGGGATGTATTCTTTCTTTCGCTCGTTGAACTGAAGGAATTCGGCGATCGCGTCGATCTCCAAGCGTAGCCACGTCTGCTCCACGGGCTTGAGCATCATACTGCCCGCAGGGCGCCGTACGCCCGCCACCGTGGAGAGCGATTCTGTGCGGACAGGGTGCACGAGCACGCCGCAGCGATCAAAAATTTCCGCACCGGCTTGGGTCAAGGCATCCACACATTGCGCCACGCTGCTGTTCAACTCGCTACGATTGAAGTATATCGTGGCCCGCTTACTTGGAGCGCTCCATGAGATGCTTGTCGCCTTGTGGGCTGTAGCGCCATGCTCCGGTTCAAGCAGGCTCCGCAACGCGCGCCAATCCTTGTCCTGGCAGCTATTGTGCTTGCACGAAAACCCCAGCCTGCCGTCCGCGCCTTGCGTGATGGCGGCCTCGCCGCGATTGTGTTCCGGGTTGAAGGGGCACGCCTCGAGTTTGTAGAGCGTCCCGCCATTCCACGGTTTTTCGCGCCTCACGGCCAGACCACGCCGCGCCATGAAGGCCTGAAGGTCGAAGCCGTTGCCGGGTTTGCGCGCCATCCGCTCCGCCGCGGCGGGCGGCGGTTCCGGGATCTGGTCCGCCAACGCTTCCAGTGCGCCCGGATCCAGCGCCACGAAATGCTCCGGCACATCGAGAATGCTGGAGCGCCGGTGCGGCCGGTCCGGCGTATGATCCCCCTTCACCGCCATGGTCCCGTACAGCTTGACGATCCGCGCCGCGTTGAACACCCCCGTATCAATCGATACGGCGGGACCGCTGAATTCCGCAGCCAACCCGTCCAGGGCCGCCTTCACGAGATCCCGGCCAGGCGCGTCGTTGGTAAGCTCC
Organism: Candidatus Hydrogenedentota bacterium; assembly: GCA_007118235.1. Taxonomy (GTDB): domain Bacteria; phylum Hydrogenedentota; class Hydrogenedentia; order Hydrogenedentales; family SLHB01; genus SKRY01. Next base: position 2,114 of record SKRY01000215.1, read on the forward strand.
AAGGAATAGAGTAAATGATAGCCATTGCCGCTATCCGCCACCACGGGCGCGGGCCAATCCCGCTCATTGAGGTAGGCTCGGACCTCGGCCGCGGTCTCCCACGCCGCCTGCTTCTCGCCGTCCGTGCTCGAAATGCCCGCGGGCCGGACCGGGTCGCAATCCACGAGCAACCATTGCCGGGCCGCGATATCGGAATCCGCCGTGGTTTGTTGAGTGTACGGCTTGAGCCGGTTGTGCGCGCGAGCCAGCAGCGGGGACGCGCACGGATTCAATGTCACATACACGTTATGCGCGCCATCGTACTCCCGCGCGGCCTGCGCCGCCGTCTCCGGCTCGTCAAACCACCCCGCCACGGTCCGGCGCCGACCGGCATGGGGAATGCGTATCTCAAACACATGGCCCGGCGTATGAAGCACCGCCAAGGCCGCCGACAGCGTATCCGTAATCTGCGAGCTGGTCTGTGGTTCGCCGCCAACCTTCAGGGCTGGACGGTACTGTTTGTCCTGGCACTGGCTCATACACACCGCCCCGCGCCGTTCGAGTCTGGCGCAAAATCTCTGCATTTCTGGTCAAAACGTGGCGCCTGCCACTCCTGCGCCTTAGCGCCGGTTTCATGTCGGGCAAGGTTCAGGCGGTTGTAACGGCCGTCCGCGAACCGTGAGCCGCTTGGTATTCTACGAGGCGCGCCGCTCATTTGAGCGCCTCGGCTTTCGCCCGCGCCACGGCGTCGGCCCGCTCCTCGTCGGAACGTTTGCCATCGGACGGTGGGGCCGGGGCTTGGGCCGCGTCCCGGTTTTCGAAGTGGGGCAAGTCGGCGTCGGCGGTTCGCTCGAAGAACTCCTCCAGGGCCTCCGCCGTTGTGAAGATCTTCCTGCCGACCCTCCAGTGTTTGAGCCGTACCCGCTCGCCGGTTCGAGCCTTGATGCCCGGGCGGCACCAACGGGTGAGCGTGGCGGTGTGCGGGCGTCCAGGGGTGAGTTTCGCCGCTTCTGCGAGTGAAATCAGACGGTCGTTCGTCATGGTACGTGTCTCCATATTACACGCCGCGCTCATTCGCAACGTGTTACATGGAAACCGTATCACTGCCATAGTTGACACCGCTTGGCAAGGGCGTGAACAAAAGAATACCCCCTAAAAGGGGGCTTTTAAGAACCGCTAAAGGCTGAGTTTGTCAACGTTGACAAGTAACTTGACAGGTTAGGTTATCCACCACGGGGTTCGAATTCCTTCTCGTAGCGTTCAAGATCTACCGGATCGATCCGGAGGGACCTGCCTTTTCCTATACTGTGCAGATTCCCTCTGCTGCATGCCTTGGATAGTGTGCTGTCCAAGATGCCGGTTTTAGTAGCCGCTTCACATACGCGTAACCAATCTGCTGGTGCTTCATCCGATGGGACTTCCGTGGACTGCCTAGTTGCCTCGCCGGTATTCAAATCGCCTTTGGGCTCGGG
>SKRY01000089.1 GCA_007118235.1 Candidatus Hydrogenedentota bacterium
GAATCTGCGGGTTCTTCTGAACGGTCGGCCAACATTCGGGCTACTTCCTGTTCGGAGCAATGGTAGTCGCCTTCGTAATTCCGGCGATAGGTTCCGGTCAATGGGTTCAGGCCAGTGTGCACGGGACGCTGTTGACGTGAAGCCCGAGGCACACAGATACTCAGTACCACCCGGCCCCTAATGCTATGCGTATCAACATCGGTGTTTTTTAATATATTAATACTAATCTTATTCCGATTGTTGACGGTGTCCCAAAAACGTTTGCGTATCACGGTCGCATCATCCAAGCCCGACACCGTACCGTCATCCTCTATGCCCAGTACGATTACCCCGCCATCGGTGTTGGCCATGGCGCTATAGGTTTCCCATAAACTGCTGGGAAGCCCGCCTTTGGCAGACTTGTATTCCAGATCATAATCTTCAGGAAGCCTCAACGACTCGTTCAAGGACTCAAAGACGGATCGCTCAGTCATTCTAGCCACCACCTATTCACGTTACCATTCAACGCCAAACCCGGAGGGAACAATTCGCACTCAGACAGTGTAGCGGCCAACCCACGCAATTCCAAACCCTTGGACTTGTACCGAGACCAAGGCTATACTAGCCACATGATGTGACAGAGCCGCACAGGTGAGCGACTTGCGTGATGGCTGGGCCAACGGTCTTGGAGGGAGGGCACGATGACGGACATAAGCAGACGCCATTTCTTGCGCGCGGGGGCGGCGGCGGGTTTGGCCATCCCCGCGTTGGCCTTGGGCGCCTCACGCTCATCCTGGGCGGCGGAAGAGGCGGGGCCGCGGACCTTGGAGGCCCGCGCAACGGAGACGCTCGCGGTCGCGCGGATGAACCACGGGGACACGCTGCGGTTCACGCTGGCGAACGGGGAGACGCGGGTCTTTGAACTGGAGGACACGGTGATGCGGATCGTTGAGCGCATCCCACGGGGCATCGTGTACTCCTTCGAGGCCCGGTTCCTGGCCGATGGCCAGCCGGTGACCTTGCGGCGGTTCGTGTGCAGCCAGGAGTCGTTCTACGAACCGTGGGTCATCAACGGCGTCCGGCTATGGCTCAGCTCGAGTGCGGCGATCTTCGAACAGGTACCCATCCGGTACCCCGAAGGGCGGGACAACCTGGAGGAGGACGCAGTCATAGCCGTCCAGGACGCGACCCTGCCCATCTGCCCGCAACGATTGACCATGTGGTACGAGAACGAGGACCATTTCATCGACGTGGGCGATTGCTACAACGGCGACGATCCTTGGCTCGGCCCTTATCTGGGGGAGGCGTGTCACATGGGGCTGGACATCAACATGCCCCGGGGCACGCCGTTGTATGCGCCGCTCGATTTCGAGGATCAGTGGATCTTCTCGGCGGATCACCGGTGGATCGGCGTGCGTCAATGGGACAATGGCGAGGTGTGGGGCCTGCAATCCCACCACATCGACGGATTGCGGGAGGAAATCGAGGAGCACACGCCGATGGAAGCTGGCGTGCACTACGCCGACGCGGCCGCCCGCGCGGTGGGCTCCCATCCGCATTCGCACTTCGAATTCAAGATCGGCGAAACCCTCCTTGATCCCGTTGAACACGACGAACGGCCGTACGGCTCGGAGATTGATCCCTGGATCCTCTTCTGGCAGATGTTTGAAACGGACAAGGCGGAAAAGGGCGAGATCCGCGCGATCATCACCCCGGTGGGACCGGTAAACACCGGCGAGCCCACGCGGTTTTCCGCGGCGGAGTCCCGGCCCGGCGAGGGAGCCGGCGCATTGCGCCATACCTGGACCTTTGGAGATGGCGGCTGTTCCCACGACGCGGAACCCGAGCACACCTTCACCCGGCCTGGCGTGCATCCCGTGACCTTGGTCGTGGAAGATGGCGAATCCCGCGCAACCCAGACGCATCACGTAACCGTCAATGGAGATCCCGTGGATACTTCCGCGCTGGCCTTGCATGTTCCGGATGAGGTGACATTCCGCGAGCGTCCCGTTCCGGCGGCGGATGTCTACGGCTGGCCCGTCACCCGCATTCCCCACACGCTTACCTTCACCGCCACGCCCGGCGATCAAGCGTCGGCGGCCAAGCACGCACTGTTGCGCAACGTGGGCGGCGGACCGTTGCCAGCGGCGGAGGAACCGGAAATCCGCTACGAGACCGAGGCCGCCGGTTGGCTCCAGGCGCGCGTGCATGGATGGCGCGATCGCCAACGGATGGAGTTGGCCGTGGACCCGGAAGGACTCGAACCGGGCGCGCATGAGGCCATCGTCCACGTGGACTGCCCCGGCGCGCTCAACTCGCCTCAAGTGCTGCGGGTGGTGGCGCATGTCCGTCCCAGTCCCGCCGCAAGCGAGGTGATCGTGGACGACAGGGATGCCGAGTTCCACGCGACGCCGTTCTTCTGGGTGGGACACCAAATCCGCATCGGCGGCCAGTTACGCGGCCACAACGGGCGGTACCTCACGAACGGCGGCATGGCGGACGCCGGCGCCATCGCCCGGTTCACGCCCGACCTCGCCGCCGGACGTTACGAGGTGCTGTTTCACCCCGCCACGCCCTTCGCGGAATCCAGCTTTCCCGTGCGCATTCGGCACGCCAACGGCGAGGAAACCCAACAGTTCGCCCCCAAACAACGTCAGACGTTCTCCCTGGGCGTGTACGACTTCGCCGAGGGCGCCGAAGGATTCGTCGAGATTTCGGCCGAGGACGCCGAGGGACTCGTCGTTGTGGACGCCGTGATCTTCCGGAAGCAATAAGGGTGTCGCCCGTCCCCTGTCCATACGGACTGAAAGGGCGGGACATCGTGGTTCATCCGGCCAAATCACACTTGGCTTGGGGAAGGACCTTGGTTTTGAAGGGAAAACTCTTGCATTGACCGTGTTTTCGGGATATACTGCCGTATGTAGGGAACGACTGAGCGTATGCAGCATGCGAGGGATAGCTAGTCCCTTGATCTCATTAACTTCGGTTGACTATTCTCATCGGCGGCGATGGCCTAATTGGGCGGCGAAAGGAGGGATGAAGACAGTAAGGGTTTCGCCTGGGGCCGTTCGCACTCACGATGTTGCTCGACGGATAGCGGAGGCATATCTTGCGCACGCGTTCCGGATAAGCGCCAGAACCGTGCTGAAACAGATGCAGGGATGAAGGGGGGGGATTTGAAGGTCCGCCTCCCCCAAGACAGCGTAAGGAGAGAATGTGTCATGCGTAAAACCTTGATTGGCATAGCGGCGGCCGCGGCGATTGCGTTCACGACCGTGGCTCACGCCGAATTGCAAAACGTGACAATCGACGGATCGATTCAGATCCGCGGCAACTACTACAGGAACTTGGTTCGCCAGCGTCCCGATGGCGCCGATACCGAACATGTGGAGCAGCGCACGCGCCTGGGCGTGAACGCCGAGTTCACGGATCAGGTTTCCAGTTACATCGAGCTGGACAACTACTACTGGTGGGATGGCAACCGCTCTGATCTGAGCGTGGACATCTATCAAGCCTATGTCCAGGCGGAGGAGATGTGGAACGTCCCGCTGCGTATGCGCATCGGCCGTCAGGAGATCC
>SKRY01000398.1 GCA_007118235.1 Candidatus Hydrogenedentota bacterium
ATGTTGAAGCATCCCGTGGCCAATGGAATAGGCGCCTCATGAAGCACCTTCTGGGCCAGATCCACCAGAATGCCGTACCGGAGTTCGCAGGCGTAGTTCAAGCGGACCAGCGCCAGCGGCGCGTTGTGCTGCCGGCTGAAGTATTCGAAAAGCCGTTCCCGTCCCACGCAACTCGCCGCGTATTCCCCATCGGGCCGGGGGAGATCCGTCTCCAGCGAGCCCCCGCTCGTCACGGGAACCAGGCCGTAAACGTTGCCCGTGGAAAAGGCCATCACGCGGCTGTGAGGGTAGCGCCGCCGGACCAGCCCAGGGAGATGCGCGTTCATGGCCCACGTCAAGGGCGGGTCCTCCGTTGCTCCGAATTTCATGCCCGTCATGAACACCACGTGGGGAGCGTCCGGCAACCGGTCCCACGCGTCCTCGTCCAGCAAATCACACGCCACCGTGTTCACGCCCGCCCGTTCAAGGGCCTTGGCCGCGTCCGGCTGCGAAAACCGGCTCACCGCCGTCACCCCTCCCTGAACGCCCGCGGCCTCTTGCGCCCGCCGCATCATGCGCGCCAACGTGGGTCCCATCTTGCCGCCCGCCCCGAGGATTACGACATCCCCCTCGAGCCGCCGGACCGTGTCCACCAGACCGGGCGTGGGGGCGCTAAGCAGGTCCTCGAGCTGAGCAGTGTCTTCAATGCGACTGGGTAAAGTCATACGCGATACTCCCGTTCCTTGGCTTGCAAGTAGTGCCTCCACAATGACCCCCAAGCCTAGACAAACGGCGTCAAACTGTCAAGTTGCGCGCGAAATCGGCCGTGTCAGCCCTCGGACAAGCCCGATTCCACCTCGCCCCGTCACTCGTGGTACTATACGGGCCAAGCGGGTGCTTGGGTCCCGCCGGGGAGCAGGCGCGAGCACTGGTCCTCTCACGCACGGATTCAGACGACACGAAACGCGCCCATGATTGGGCCGATGCGCAAAAAGTGCGGGGATGAGTGGAAGATGATGGAACATCAAGAAGGTGTGCGCGGGAATGCCGCCAAACCGGCCGCCCCCAGCGGCGCGCACCGGGCCATGGTGGAGCGGCTGAAGGCGGCGGGAGCCGAGATCTGCAGGGTGGTGGGGCCGCAGGACAAGGACGACCCCTGTTTGGATTGGGTCGGGGCCGTGCTCAGCCTCACGGGCGCGGTCAAGGGATTGCCCACCCTGGACCAGGCCGTGCGGGATGGGCTGTTTCACACGGGCTGCCGCCACTCGCTTACCTCCTTCAATCCGGGCAAGGTCTCCGCGAGCCAGACCAAGGAAGCCGAGATCCGCACCATACACGCCATACAAGCCATGAACGCCCGCGCAAAGGGCAAGGAGCCGCCTCCGCTGGCCGTCCGCCGTTACATATGGGAATTGGCGAATCAGGAAGGCGGCGGCGAACCGGACAGCGTTACCCGCGACCGGCTCAAGTTTGAACGCGTCTACGAATCGGCCCGGAAAGCCAAGGCCGCGGGCGACATGGACACCTTCCGGCTCAAATGCCGCGCCGCCCTCGACATCCTGCGCCAAAGCGACATCTACGGCCCACGCCAAGCCGAACTCATGGCCATGCTCGAACGCTCCCTCGAGTCCGTGTAAGCCGGGCCTTCAGTTGGCGTGGCCGCCGTCGTGGGGATGCTCGACGATGACCGCGGGCTCAAGGGGTTTCAGCGCGACGCGATCGCCCACGCGCCACGGGCAGGAGCCGTGCGTCTGGATGATGACCTCGCTCCCGTCGACATGCACCCGGTAGGTCTGGTCGTGGCCCTTGAATTCCCGGGCCATGATTTCGCCCGCCGGCCCATCCGCGCAGGGCGATTCCATGACAAGTTGCTCTGGGCGCAACGAAACCAGCACCCTTCCCTCGGCTTGGCGGTTCAGGCACAAGTGGCCCAGCACCGTCCCCTCCGCCGCCCGGTCCCCCCATCTTGAGCGCGCCCTGACGGCTGGACCCGCAATGGAGGCGGTTTACGCGCATCCATACAGTGGTCCCGGCTTGGCGATGGGCGGCAGTAACGCGACCACTGACGAAAACCGGGGCTCCCGACAACAGCACTTGACAAGTACTACCAAGTACTGCCATTCTTCCATTGCGAGTGAATGACGGTAACCGGCCAAGGCAAGGAGCACTACCCATGCGAACAATCAAGGTGGACGACGAAGTGTACTCGTTTTTGCAGGAGCACGCCGAACCCTTCTTGGATTCCCCGAATACCGTTCTACGAAAACTACTACTCAAAGACAGTAACGCAACTGGGAGAGAAGACATGAGCGAAGGAAGCGCAAAACAAGCCGCCTTGTGCTCGACAGAAGCCGATACATTCGTACAGGATTATCTGCAGAGTCGTTTTGATGAGGAATTCCACCTGAGAAGACCGTTTCGAACCATGTATCAATCAGGTTCGCGAATGGCCTATGTGCTAACCTTTAACAAGTCGAACAGCCCCAACCTATGGTACAGAATTCCTGAGAATGCACTAAGGACTCTTTTTTCCCATAGAGGTGATGCATACGTCGTCTTTGCCGTTCCTCCGGATGGATATGTCTTTGAGATACCCATCGACGAACTCCGAAGCCGTTCAGGGCATCTTTCCAAAGGGTCAATCGAGGTGAACATTGATCCAAAGAATGCCCGCTGGCGTGAGTTTGACTGGAACCTACAACCTTACAAGGTAATGCTTTCCAGCGCCGCGTGATTCCGGGCAAAGAGCGAGACATTTCCCATGACCTTTGAGTTAGCCGAAAGAAAGATGGAAGAGCTTTCCTCAAGCACGTGGGGATAAACCGAATGGGACGCTAAACGTCTTAAAACAACACGGCGGTTCCCGGCGGTGCGGCAACACCAACCGTGGACCTGACCAAAGCATGGGAGGCAAATACCATGGGGAATGTAGTTGGCGCCAGTGGGTTACAAATCGACAACAACATGTTGATCATCAGAACGAGCAAAGAGACATTATCTGGTGTTATAAAGCACTCCAAGCATGCATTAAACAGCTGCCCGAAGGGGCGTCCAAAGGATCAGGGTTTTGGGGAGGGAGACATAGTTCTAATCGCGACAAGGCTGGCGGATCTCGCACCAGGGGAAATCCCTATATGTCATGCAATGGTGGTACGTAGTGTGTATAAGGACGAAGGGGGGCGCGAAAGTAACGAAATTTGGGGCTGTTCCTGGAAGTATATCATTGATGGTTATGAATGTCTTCGATTAAGAAACCCGTTTGACATCAACGATGTTAGGGCGACACAGGAGGCAGACGGGGGTTATAAAGCGGGCGGAACCTATGTTTATGTGCTCGATGAGGACAAGAAGGTTATCTTGGATGGCGGATACTTGGCTGTGGCCGATGACGAGGCTATGTCTAGCGACTCATACCGGGAGCGCTCTCGGGATAAACAGTTGACGGACTGGTGCAGGAATAACCCATGATGGATAAAGACGTAGACTGGCGTTAAGTCTACCGGGGCCGCGTAACGTAAGCCGGGCCATCAATTCGCGTGGCCGCCGTCGTGGGGATGCTCGACGATGACCGCGGGCTC
>SKRY01000095.1 GCA_007118235.1 Candidatus Hydrogenedentota bacterium
TCGCAGCAGCCACGGTTATTCGAGAAAGCGGGGATTATAGGCCACCCCCGCCTTCTCCAACATCATCACCAGCGCTGCTTTTCTTGAATAACCGTGGCTGCTGCGACCCCTAAAGGGGTCGTTCGAGGCGCGCCACCGATCCGGGGGTATCGCGCGCTACGCGCGCTTCAACCCCCGGCTACCGGCTGTGACCGCTAACGCGGTCGTTTTGATAATGAAATACATAGCGCCGCACTCGAAAAGAAGGGCGTGCATCCAAACCGGGGGTGACCGCTAACGCGCTCGATCGGTACGCCGGTCGGCTAAGGCCAATTGTCACAGCCTCGGCCCACGGCTTCTGGCGACGTGACGCGCCCTCTTGGGTTATACTGAGTTTAAGCGGCTAGGTTTTGCGATCTCGGCATAATGGAACGACACACACCGTTCAGATACTGTTCGTTGTCTTAGGGTGTAAACGCGAGAAGGAGAAACACCATGCTTGGCATTCTGTTACTGGCGGTGACAGCTGCGGCGGAAGACGCTGCGCTCGAGGATTTGGTCGTTAGTGAGGTGGAACTCGTCAACGACGGCTTTCAATTCACCGAAGGTCCGATTTGGCATCCGGAGGAAGGATTGCTGTTCAGCGACATTCCCGCGGACACCATTTACCGCGCGGACAGCTCGGTGTTTCGTGAACCCAGCGGTAAGTCCAACGGGCTGACGCTGGATAACGAGGGCCGGCTCATTGCGTGCGAGCATTGGAACCGGCGCGTCACCCGGACCGAGGCCGATGGCTCCATAACCGTGCTGGCCGATGAATACGAAGGGGGCAAGCTCAACAGCCCCAACGATGTCATCGTCCGTTCGGATGGCGCCATCTTCTTCACCGACCCGCCCTATGGGTTGGAAGGCCGCGAGGCGGAACTCGATTTCTCCGGCGTATACATGATTCCGGCGGATGGCGGCGATCTCGTGTTGCTCGTGGATGATTTCGATCGCCCGAACGGGCTGGCCTTATGTCCGGACGAAGACGTTCTCTACATCGCCGACACCACGGGCGGCCATATCCGGGCTTTCGACATCGCGGAGGACGGTTCCTTGAGCAATGACCGCATCTTCTGCGAACTGCCGGGACCCGACGGCATGAAGGTGGATGTGGACGGCCGCATTTGGTCGACGGCCGGTGACGGCATACGAATCTACACCGCGGAGGGTGGCCATGTGGGGACAGTCGAGTTTCCACAGATCCCAGCCAACTGCGCCTTCGGCGGCGAGGACAGCCAAGATTTCTATGTCACGGCCCGCTCCGGCGTATACGTGGTGCGCACGGCGGTCGAGGGCATCCGGCCGGCGGGCTCGGAATAGGCGCGGCGCGCGCAGGAGATTCTTGGTTGGTGATGTACGTCACGTATCCGCACGCCCGACGCGGGTGCGGCGCGGCCCAGGATAGCCGTCTCCGCCGCAACCCGGGGCGCATCGTTGGAGTATGGCGATGACCCACGAGGCCACGGTTCACAGCGGCCCCTACGACGGCGGCAATTACGAACACCATTGGACGGGAGGTTACCTCGAGGCCCATCTCATCTCCGACGTGGGCAAGCGGCGGCGCGCGAATGAGGACATGTGCGCCGCGGCAATCCCTGGCCCCGGCTCGGAGTCCTTGGGTGTGCTGTTCGTGGTGGCGGATGGCATGGGCGGCGCGCGGGGCGGAGCGTACGCCAGCCGGCTCGCCGTGGAGACCATCTGTGATTGCTTCTACAACACATTCAACAGCAATGCCAACGGCAGTACGCCCGAACGTCTCCGAGCCGCCCTCGGAGCGGCCAACACCCGCATTCTAGTCGCGGGCAAGGAGCATCCCGGCCTGAAAGGGATGGGCACCACGGCCTCCGCCGCCGCCGTGGTCAATGACCAGGCCTACATCGCCCAAGTGGGCGACAGCCGGGTTTACGCGGCCTGGAGCAATGGCGCGCTTCAGCAAATCACGGAGGACCACAGCTATGTCGCCGACCGAGTGCGGCAAGGGGTTATGGACGAGGAGGAGGCTCGCACCCACGCCATGCGCAACCTGATCACACGCGCCCTCGGCGCGCGGGACCGGGTTGAGGTGGATTTGTTTGCGGTCCAGCTTGCCGAGGGCGATGCCTTGCTGCTCTGCTCCGACGGGCTCTCCAACATGGTGGAGGACGGAGAGATTGAGGCGGCCCTCGCGCGGGAGTCCTCGCCCGAACGGGCGGCCCGAACCCTGGTGCGGCGGGCCCTTGAGAGAGGCGCGCCCGACAACGTCACCGCCGTGGTGCTCCAGGTGACCGCAGCCCCGCCAGAGGCTTCCGAGCCGGCCAAGAACGCGGTCGAGGTTCTCCCCGAAAAAAGAACGCTGTTTGGAAAGCTCAAGCGTATTCTATCTTCGTAGGATCGGGTTTCTGACCTATGAGTCCCGATCGATGATGTACCGCGCCAGGGCGCGGAACGCATCGGCCTCGCCGCCAAAGGGTTCGAGAGCGCGCAGCGCTTCCTCGGTCGAGGCCTCGGCCAGACGGTGGGCTTCATCGAGTCCCACCAACCCCGGGTAGGTCGATTTCTTGTGGGCTGCGTCACTGCCCACGGGTTTGCCCAAGGCTTCTTGGGTGCCCGTTACGTTCAAGATATCGTCGGCGATTTGAAACGCGAGACCAACGTGTTCACCGTAGCGCGTCAGGGCTTCAAGCGCCCCGGAATTTGTTCCCGCCAGAATCGCGCCCGCACGCACGCTGACCCGGATAAGCGCTCCCGTCTTGTACGCGTGGAGACGGCGCAACTCCTCCAGGGTAAGCTCCTTGTCCTCGCTCAAAAGATCAATCACTTGCCCGCCGGCCATCCCTTCCACCCCAGCGGCCCGCGCGATCTCCCCCACCACCGCCGCGTTGCCGGAGCGCGAAACCACGTCGAACGCCATGGCCAAAAGCGTGTCCCCCGTGAGAATGGCCATTGCTTCGCCATGAACGATATGGGATGTGGGGCGGCCCCTCCGGAGGTCATCGTCATCCATTGAGGGCAAATCATCGTGGATGAGCGAATACGTGTGAATCATCTCAATGCCGCACGCCGCGGGCAGCGCCACGGCGTCGTCTCCGCTCACGATCTCGGCGGCTCCCAAGACCAACCCCGGCCGCAGCCGTTTGCCGCCCGCGAAAAGGCTATACCGCATCGCGTCCACCAGTTGGGAAGGCGCGCCGTTCCATGAGTTGAAATACGCCTCCATGGCCTCTTCCGTGCGGGCCGCCTTCTCCTTCAAGTACGCGGAAACGTCCATCAAAACAATAACCCCCCATCCTCATCGTATTCTTCGTCATCCGCCGTGGGAGACTCCGGCTCCCAGACGCCTGCCACATCCATGGGCTGCGCTGCCCCCGCCTCTGCAGCGGGGGTCTTCTCATTTCCTTCCGCCGCCGCCTCGTGGAAGGGCTCCGCCTCCAGTTCGCCCTCCGCGTTCTTGGTAAGCATTTCTATCTTCTTCTCGGCTTCCGTCAACGCCTTTTCACAACGTTTGGAAAGCCGAATGCCTTCTTCAAACTGCTTCAGGGATTCGTCCAGCGAA
>SKRY01000465.1 GCA_007118235.1 Candidatus Hydrogenedentota bacterium
CTCGTTCTCGTGAACTTGCTTGCGCCGCGCGTCATTGGCGAGAGGATTGGAAAATTCGGGGTCGGCGTACACGAGCGCCCGCCGGGAGATGTGCGGCGTCCAAAGAACCCGGTAGATCGCGGTTCCGTCCAGAAACACCGGCCCCAGGGGGGTGAGGTAATAGTGGACGCCCGGAATCGAGCCCCCTCGAAAGTGGGCGTGGTGCGAGGGGGTCAGAATGATCACGCGATCGTAAGCGCCGCGTTCCACGTGCCGGAACGCCGCCCCCATGATGGACCCCGCGTAGTCATACCCCGAGTGAGGCGTGATCAGCGCGCGCAGCCGGCCATCCGCTCCACGCGTGGGGTTTTCGGGATTCTCCGTCAGGTAACCGCGCACCGCCGCGCGCAGCTCCTCCTCGGAAGCCGGATACCAAACACCTGGACCCACCGGCCGGCGTGCGCGGAGGGTGTCAAGCGCCTCCGCCGATACAGCCGCCCCCAACAACACGACAATCGCGAGTATCCATGTTTTGTGCATCATGGATTCAGTCTAGCACAGGGCCACCGGCGGCGCAAAAGCCACGGGAGCTTATTCTCGGTGATTCCTGTTGTGAAATCCCTGAAGCCTGGGGTGGCTTTTTCAGCGAGCGACTCCACGTGGTATAGTTGATCAAGGCGTCCAATCATCAGAGGTATGGACACGCGGCAAAGGAGACGGAGACCTTATGAGTGAGGCGGCCGGGAAAGCCGGTGTGGCCCAAACCCACGCCGCGGCGGGGGTGCTGGGGTTCACCGTGTTCGTGTGTGGCGGGTCGGTGATGGTGTACCAGTTTCTCGTGGTCCGCATCCTCCAGCGGTTCTTCGGGAGCGGCCTGGACGCCTGGGCGGCCGTCATTGCAGTATGCCTTGCCGGAATCAGCATCGGCTACTTCGTGGGCGGAAGGATAGCCGATCGCTTTAACTCTTGGCGCGTGCTTGGTCTGTTGATTCTCGCGGCCGGTGTATTGGGCTCTTTGCTCGAGGTCCTCGCCATGTGGGCCGGGGACGCGCTTCTCCAAATTGACGCGGCCCTGTCCTGGCATCCTTACATCGCGGCGTTCATCGCGTGTTTCCTCCCCAATATTGCTCTCGGAACCGTCTTACCCCAAGCCATCCGGCTTCAAGCCCGGCAACTCGAGCACGTGGGCGCCACGGCTGGGCGCATTGCCGCGATGAGTGAAGTGGGTAGCATCGCAGGTGTGGTTATGACAGCTCAGCTTTTCATCCCCGAGATTGGCGTGCGGCAAACCTTGTACGGCATGGCCGCCGTCCTGGTGGTGTTGGGCGCGGCCCTCATCGCGGCCGGGCGCAAACTCGCCATGGCGGGCTTGGCCGTGGTCCTATTCGCGGGAGCCGCCGGCGCGGACGCGCAGATCCTGTTCCAGGATTACAGCGCGTACCACCATATCGTGGTCGAGGACCAGGGGCGCGAACGGATCTTGCGCTTCGACCAGTTCATCCAAAGCAAGATGTCCCTCGACAATCCGTACGAAGGAGGCTGGGAGTATAAGGAATACTTCCACGTCCCCATGATCCTGAACCCCACCATCGGCCGCGCGCTCTTCGTCGGCTTGGGCGGCGGAACGGGCCCCAAGGACTTCCTGCGGGATTATCCCCATGTCGAGGTCGAAGCCGTCGAGATCGATCCCATGGTCGTGGACGTGGCGCGCGAGTATTTCCATCTGCCGGATCACCGGCGTTTGAACGTGGTGGTTCAGGATGGCCGGGCCTTTTTGCGCCGCAACCGCCAGCCGTACGGGACCATCGCCGTGGACGCGTACGCCTCGGGCGGCCCCTATGGGGCCTATATCCCGTACCATCTCGCGACAAAGGAGTTCTTCGAACTCTGCAAGGAAAACCTCACCCCCGGCGGCGCGCTGACCTTCAACGCCGTCGGTCAGTATGGCGGACTCAACGCCTCAAGCATCCGGGACATCAACGCGACCATTCGCTCGGTCTTCGACGTGGTGTATGTCTTTCAGGCGGGCACGAGCTGGAACACGGTGTTCGTGGCGATGAAGACCGAAGACGTCGAACGGGACCCGGAACGGGAGTGGCCGAACGGCCCTTGGCTGGACCAGCACCCCCTCAACGGCCAGCAACTGCGGCAACTCACCGAGGCGCTCCTGGAACATGACTTCCTAAGCATTGACTCCCTGCCCAGGCGCGTGGCGCAGTTCTCCCGCGCGCACCGCTTTCACGGCGGCGGGGACATCCTAACCGACGACCACGCGCCCGTTGACACGGGAGGCCGCCGGTAGCGCTCACCGCGTCAGGCCGCGGGCGCCCACGAGACACGGCGCAACGCCCACACCACGGCGTAAACGGCGGCGGCGGTCAGGATGATGCACGCCCCGGCGGGACGATCCGTGAGATATGAGATGGCGAGCCCGCTCATGATGAACACGCCGCCGAGCACACTGGACAGTATCATCATGGTGTGGAGCTGCGAGGTGTACCACCGGCTGATGGCGGCGGGCAAGGTGAGCAGGGCGACGACCAGCACAATGCCCACGACGCGAAGCATGATCACGATGGTCAGCGCCACGAGACAGAGCAGCAGCAGATAGATCACGCCAACGGGGACTCCCCGGAGTTGGGCGAATTCCTGATCCAGACTGACGGCGAGGAACTCCTTGTAGAAAAAGACGACCGTGGCCACCACAACGATGTTGAGCGCCAGCACCAACCACACATCGGCCGAACTCACACGCAGAATGTCGCCAAACAGAATGCTGGTGGGATCCACCGCATACCCCGGCGTCATGTCGATGAAGAGAATGCCCATGGCCATGCCGGTGGCCCAAAGCGCCCCGATGAGGGTGTCTTCCCGTTCCCGGCCGTACCGGTTGACGAGACCGATCAGCACCGCCGCCAACAGACTGAACGCAAGCGCGCCATATAATTGGGGAATGGCCAGCCAGGTGGCGAGTCCCAGGCCGCCGAACGACGCGTGGCTGATGCCTCCGCTGATGAATACGATGCGTTTGACCACCACGTACGTGCCGATCACGCCGCAGACCACGCTCGCCAAGAGGCCCGCGTAAATGGCGTTGCGCATGAATTCGAATTGGAGCACATCAAGCACGGTGGGAATTCCTCGTTGTGCGGGTTCGCCCGCCTCCATAGGGTAAGGCGGAAGCATACCGGATATTTCGCCCCGATTGCCACGCTCTTTCCCGATCACGGGGTAATGAGGGCTGTGGTTCCAAACCGTCTTGGCCGCATACGTAACCGGCGCTGAAGGCGTCATGGGGAGTAGCCTAGGGCAAGCGAAGCGCAGCCCTAGGTCACGGGCTGCCTCCGTAGCCGGTCCTGAAGGGACCGAAGCCAACGCCACGCCTTTGTCCCGTCCCTTCAGGACGGACATGCGGAGGAACGGCGGCCACCCTGGGGCTGCGCTTCGCTTGCCCCAGGCTATTCGCTATCGCGCCTCTGGCGCGGACTGTTTCCGGCCATCCGCCAAGGCCTTTCACCAAAACCGCTGCCAAGGTCCGTGCATTCTGGCGCCCGCCCCAAAGTCCATGTATGA
>SKRY01000072.1 GCA_007118235.1 Candidatus Hydrogenedentota bacterium
CCGCCGCGTGAAGGGGCCATGGCCACGATAGAGATCCTCGCGCCAGCGCGGGACGCCGGGGCGGATTCGGGCGAGCCGGACGCGCGAGCCGAGGCCTTGGGCGCATTGCAGGCCCAAGCCATTCTCGATATACACCATGCCGTGAAGGAGTACCACTGGGCCAGGGAACGGGTGCACGCAGTGCTTCCCGAACAAGTGGAGAGGGCCGAGTCGGCGTCGAGCATCATTCAAAACATGCGTGAAGCGGGCGTCGCGAGGGAGGCCGATGTGTTGAGGGCTCGGGAGCAACTTGTCTCCGCGCGCATCGCCCTTGAGCGCGCGCGGCTTGATCTCTGGCGGAGCCACGCCAAGCTGGCCGCGGCCCTGGGCCGGGCGGCCAATCCCGGCGTTGAGTCCGAATAGAAGCGAAGTCCATTTCGCCTTTGGGAGGCATTCCTACCCGACCGGATTAGGTGGCGCGGATTCGCGATGAGGATGGATGCCTGCTTGGCCTTTTCGCAACCCACGGCCTTGACGGTTTGAGAGAACGTGGAAGCAGCGCCCTCGCTGCTTCCACGTCTACCTGTTGTTTAGGCCGTCCTTGCTAACGCCCGAGATTGCTGGGATGTTGTGCAATGCGTCAGTTGGCGTACCGTTCGGCAATCTCTTCGAGCCGGGCGTCGAGGTCCGCCCGGGAATGCCAGCGGCCATGGCGCACAACGCCGGCGATGTCGTGGGCGTTGGAGAGATCCTCAAGCGGATTGCCGTTGACCAGCACCAAGTCCGCCTTCATGCCTTTGGCCACCCGGCCGAACACGTCCTCTTCGCCGAGATACTTGGCGGGATTGACCGTGCCGGTCTTGAGCACCTCGTAGGGGGTCAGCCCGGCGTCTTCCATGACGGCCATCTCCCGGTGCACGGAGAAGCCAGGGACGTTGAACCACTGGGGCGCGTCGGAGCCCAGCAGGAGCCCGGCGCCCACGTCGTGCAGCGTGGCGATAAGGTCCAGGCGCACCTCTAGGAAGGCGTCGCCCGCCTCCTGATCGTAGTCCTCCCCGGCGCGGAAATTGGTAACCCAGTCGAACCAGCCCTCGACGACGTCTGGGGGCATGTACTGGAATTCCGGGCGCTCATCGGCCACGGTGTCGAGGTCCACCTCGAAGGCGCTGTACATGATGGTCTCGGTGGGCACGTTCCACACACCGGCGTCCCGCGTGTGCTTGGCGATGGCCTCGATTCGGTCCTGCTTGGCGTACGGCGCCAGCCGGTAACCGAAGAAACCGCCGTTTACGTCCGCCGTTTCCTCGGGATCCACCAAGGTGGGCATGTAAGCGTCGAAGTGATCAATGGTCGTGTAGTACTGCAAAGCGTGGGGCACGCCGGCGGCCGCGGGTACGTGGCCCGAGATTTCCATGTTGTTCGCCTTGGCCGCCTTGACCATGGCGTCGAAGGTTTCCCGGTCCAAGCCCCAGAAGATCTTCAGCAGGTCATAGCCCGCCTCGGCTTGTTCCCGCACCTGCTGAATGGCTTCCGCCGGCGTCTCGACGCCGCCGCTGAAGCCTGGACCGGCGGACACAAGGCGGGGACCAACCATTGCCCCGCTGGCGAGTTGCTCGCGCTGCGCCAGATGGACCGGCGCGCCCAGCATGCTCCGCGCCAGGGTGACGCCGTTGGCGAGGTAGAGAAAGGCCACATCCTCCCGGTACTGGTCGTTCCCGGGACCGCCTCCGGGCATGTGGGCGTGCATCTCGGCCAAACCCGGCATGAGATACTGCCCGTTTCCGTCGACTACGTTGGCGTCTTCGGGGACGCTGGCTTCCCCGGCGGGGGCCAGCTCAATAATGCGGCCCCGCTCAATGACCACGGTGTGATCCTCGAGCACGCGCTCCTCATCCATGGGCACGACATTGACCCCCTCAAACACGAGGGCGGGTTCTTGCGCATGGGCGCCCGCCAGCCCGATTCCTACGGCAACGGCCGCGATAAGGCCCCTTACCAATACACGTCTCCCCTTTCTCCGTCGTGTTGCATTAGCAGGAAATTCCATGATTCGACTCCTTTCCGTGTCCGCTTGTGTCCCAAGCAGCCTCATGGAGGACGGCCTCGTTGCATGACCACGCGCAGCCGCCCCCAATAGCCGCAAGGAGGCTTTCACTACGAGCGTTTCCTCTTATTAACAGACCACATCACACCGAGTATTCCTTTGCGTCAACACGCCGCCTCAAGCCAAGCAAGCGCCTTCCCGGAGATGTTTAACGCCGCGATTTGCAATGCCCCCGCCAAACCAAAGGGGGTTGACTCTTGCTGAAAGCGTCCCGAGATTTTGACATGCGGGCGGACTCATGCTATGCTCAACTGTCACCAATCAGGCCGGAACACACGTTCGTGAGGACTGTATGTACGAGGCGTTTTACGGGCTGGATGAGCGTCCTTTCAACCTCACACCCGATCCCCGCTATCTTTATCTGAGCGAGAAGCACAAAGAGGCGTTCGCTCATCTCGTATACGGCATCAACAACCGTAGCGGTTTCGTCATGGTTAGCGGGGAAATCGGCACGGGGAAGACCACCCTGTGCCGGAGCCTGCTCGAACAGCTTGACGATGACACCAAGGTGGCCTTCATCTTCAACCCGTTTCTGAGTCCCCTGGAACTGCTCGGAAAGATCAACGAAGAGTTCGGGGTCCCCTCAAGCGCGGAGACCGCCAAGGGTCTGATCGACGAGCTGAATGCCTACCTCTTGGATCGCGCGGCCCAGGGGATCAATTGCGTCCTGGTCATTGATGAGGCCCAAAATCTCGAACCGCGGGTGCTGGAACAAATCCGGCTGCTTTCCAATCTTGAAACCAGCACGCAGAAGCTTCTTCAGATTATTCTGATTGGCCAACCGGAATTGGCGCAGCACTTGGCGCTGCCCGAACTCCGTCAGCTCAACCAGCGGATAACCGCCCGGTATCATCTCAAGGCTCTCAACCGGCAGGAGACGATGCAGTACATCGCGTTCCGCCTTCGCGCCGCGGGCGGGCGCCGCAAGGTCACCTTCACGCGAAGCGCGCTCAAACTCATTCACCGGTATTCCGGCGGCACGCCGCGAGTCATCAACGCGTTGTGCGATCGCGCTCTTCTCATTGGATACACCCAAGATGTCCATGACATAACCAAGGGCATCGTGCGCAAGGCGCACCGTGAGATCCGCGGAGAACGCGTTCAAGGCCCGAAACCGGTCAAGCAGCGGCGTTTTCGCTGGGCCCCGTTGGCGGCGGCGTTGGCCGTTGTGGCGTTGCTGGGCGGAGTTGTCTACTATTCGGCGCACCACATGCCGCCTTGGCTCGAGACCAGCGCGCGATATGGCTTTCGGTCCTTGGCTTTTGATACGGCTAGTTGGGTCGGAGCGGGGGAGACCCCAATTGCGGAAGAAGCGCCAGCCGAGGCGCCGGAATCCGATATCCCGGCCCCCCTTGACGCGGAGGAACCGGAGGAAGATGCGGCGTCCGAGTCCGTCTTGGCAACCAGCGAATTCAACGCACTTGACCCAGAGGTGGCCCGTAACGCAGCGGCCGTAGCGCTGCTTCGGCGGTGGGATGCTTCCTTTAATAGCGAGTATCCAGAGGATGGAACGGCCGAGAGCCTTGCCGCGTTCGCCGAGGACAACGGACTTAACCACGAAATTTTGTCGCCCAACCTTGAGCAACTCATCAACATCAATCTCCCCAGCTTCGTCCGCTTGGCGAGCGACCGCCACACGGTATGGGCGGGTCTCCTGGAAATCCGGGACGGCGAAGCGGTTCTTGCCAAGGGAATTGGCGAAACCTTCACGATGCCGCTAGCCGAGTTCAGAGACCGGTATACGAACCAGGCGGTGATCGTGTGGCGTGATCCCACTCCCGATGCCGTGGTGTTGGTTGAGAACAGCCAGGGCGGGCAGGTCGAGGCCTTGCAAGTGCAACTGCGCGGGCTGGGGTGGCTGAACCACGAGATCACCAGGGTTTATGACGCCGCCACCCGGGACGCCGTGATTGCGCTCCAAGAAGACACGGGGTTGACGGTGGACGGGTTGACTGGGCCGCAAACCCGAATGGTGCTTACGAGTTGGGCTGGAGAAGCGCAAACGCCCGCCTTGGTGGATCTCGACGACGGCGAAGGGTGGAAGGCATTGGCCGCCGCCGCGCCCGATGCCGAGTTCCGGCTTCAGACCGCCGCGCGCGCGTCGGAATTCGAGGACAACACGGAGGTTCTGGCGCAGGCGGGATCCGATGAGTCCCCCGAACCCCAAGATCCAGACGCGAACGAGGAACCCGCCGGCGTTGATGCGCCACAAGAGATTGATGAGAGTTCCGATGAACCGGCCAGCTTGCCGGAGGCTCCGGCAGAGGATGACGCCGTTCAAGAGGAGATTGAGGCGGACGAGCCTGAGATGGGGGAAGAACCGTTGGAGACGCCTAGCCCCGAGGCTCCGCAAGAACCGGTTGATGAGAATCTGAACGGCGAGGACACGGGGGAGTCTGAAACGCGGCATCCATTCATGATGCATGCCAGAGAACCCGCCGGGATTGGCGCGCCCGCGGGGGGGCTAATTGAGAGACTGAGACGCGGCGCGGATTTGCAAGGCCTGCTGCAACCAGCGGTTGGAGAGGACGAGGAAGCGGAAACGGGCGCGTCCGAGTACATTCCCGAGCCGGATGTTTCGGATGAAGCCGCGGCCGAAGACTCCACGGAGACGCCCCCCGGGGTTCTCGTGGAGGAGACGCCCGATGCGCCTCCCCCTCCAGAGGTTCCGGAAATGGCTCCGCCAGAATCCCCCGCTTTGCCTGATTGGCCCGTGGCCGCGGAGCCGGTGGTCCCCGAAGTGGAAGAGCTTGAGCCGCCAAGGGCGCCATCCTCGCTTTGGCCAACGGGTACGGAGATCTCCGTACCCGAGCCGCAACGGCCCGAGCCGCCTTCGATACAGAGCCCAGATCAGCCTTCCATGCCAAGCTGGCCTGAGCGGCCCGCTCCGCCAACGGGAGACCCGTCTGGGCAACCCTGGACAAACATTGGCTCGCCCACGTCGCTGAGGATGGAGGATTTGCCGCCGCCGCAAAGGTTGGAATTTCCCAGTGATGAAGGTGGTGGCGTTATCGATGGGGAGGACGAGGAAGGGTCATGAGTTCCATTCTAGACGCCCTGAAGAAGCTGGAGGAAGAGAAGGCCGCCAGTCAACGGACCGCCACGCACACGATAGGCCAGGGAGAGGCCGAACACGATCTCATGGGACCCAACACGCTGGGCCGGGCGCTGAAGGTGCGTATGTCGCCCACGGTGCTTATCGCGGCGGGGGTGTTGTTCAGCGTGGTGCTTGTGGCTGTCTCGGTCGGCGCCGCTGTGTATGTCGCACAATCACAGATGGCCGGCGGAAACTGGATGACGGCCAGCGCGCCTTCCGGCGAGGACGGCATGGCGGGCGCCGTGGCCGAGGAAGAAGAGGAGACCGCCCCTCGGCAGGATCCGCCCGATGTCCCTGAGCCGTCCGAGGAGCCAGCGAGAAGCGAATCTTCTCAGACGGAAGAAGCGATTGGCGCTCCACCCGCGCCACGGGAGCCACTGGAATCTGAACGCGAGGCCGGGGAAGACGAGACGGACATGGCCGTCGAGAAAGACGAACCCCCTGTCGATACGGAACCCGCCGTTGCGGAAGCGGAATCCGAACCCAGCGCCACACCCGAAATCGTGGCGGCGGCGGAGCGCGAGGAGGAACCGAGCGAACCCGAGTCTGCCCCGGAACCAGAGCCCGAGCCCGAGCCCGAGCCCGAACCGGAACCCGTGGAGCCGGAGCGGCCTGTGTTGCCCCGCGTGGAAGAAACACTGGCCGAGGCGAGGCAAGAGCGCGCGCGGTCCGGAGGGGAAACGCAACGCCTCAGTGCTGAAGTGCGCCAAGCGGAGGAAAACGCGGCCCGGCTTCGCGAACAGCGAACCACGGGAGGCGGGCGTGAAGGACAATCCTCGGCCCAACAGGCGCAGCATTCGCCGTCCCCCAATAACGAACCCGTCGATATGGATTCGTTGCCCACGCTGACACAGACCGCGCGCCGGGAGTACGGGCTGGAGGATTTGAGAATCAACATGCTTCGGGCGCCCAGTGAGAATCGGCCCCGCCCATCGGCGTTGATTGATTACCAGGTGGTGTATGTGGGGGAGACCATTCCCGGAACCAATGCCCGCTTGCTGGCGGTGAGTGTGCGGGGTATAGCCATCGAAGTCAATGGGGCGCGATACTACGTCCGCCGCTAGGTTTCCCGTGCGGCGCACCGTCATCAGTAGGCTTGTTGCGTTCCGTTACCTTAGAGATATGCCAGCCGGGAAGGCTGGATCGCCAAGAAACCACACGTTCAACATTTGATGGAGGTGACGCCGGAAGGCGTCAATGCATCCGGTAGAGAGGGGAAGAAGAGTATCCATGAGGCAGAGTATCGTTGTAGTCCTAATGATTGCGGTGTGTGGCATTGTAACGGGGTGCGCCACGGCGGGGCATGTGCCATCGTTCAGGGAGGCGGTCATCGAACCCGCCGAGCTTGCCCCGGAAGCTCAAGCGGCTATAACCGCCCGCATACAGGATCAGCACGGCATTGTCGACCGCGTCGAAGTGGAAGTCGCCGGTGATCCGGACAATGCATTTGAACTGAACAAGGTGCAGGATGGCCCCACCAGCGTGTGGACCCGCGAGGTGGACGTCCCCTACAATGTGCCGGAAGGCGAATACACCGTCAGGTTCACCGCGTACGATTCCCGTGGCGAGGTGGTTCTGGTTCGTGACGAAACCGGAAGCGATCAACCGTTGCGGGCGACCGCCCAAATGCGCATTGTCATGCCGGAGGAAGATTGGGACGACGCTCCCGAAGCCCCGGATGCGCCCCTCGACTGATTGGCCAGCGCGGGCTGGTGAGGCGGAAAGATAGAGTTCCGGCGCGGCAGATTCGTGTGCGAGGGCGGAAAATAGTTCCGGTCCTTCACCGGGCTGCCGCTCTGTTTCTTTCTCCCTAACGTCTTGATACGCACTGGCTTGGGCTTCTTCATCCGCTCCGGCACGTAACTTGCTCGGACGTGGGGTGGACATCCATGACAAACCCGGGGGGAACAAGCAGGGGAGGTGTGAATCGTGAGAGTGGAAGCGCTGTTGCCTTCGTCGGCTCGGGCGCAAGCTCCCGCCGCCTTTGTCAGCGGTCCCCCGCAGACAAAAGCGCGGTTTGACGAGACGTTGACGGCGTCACTCGGCGGGGCTCAAGATAAGAATGGGCAGTCCGCATCGAGCGTTCATCAGCACACCGTCCAGCATGGGGAGACCCTCAGCCACATTGTGCGGGATTACCTTGTGGATGGGGGCGAGTCTTTTCGCACATCCGACATCTATTCGGGAGTGCGGGTAGTAGCCCAATCCAACGATATGGCCAATCCCGATTTCATTCGTCCCGGTCAGCGCATCGATCTGAGCGCGTTGGAGGAACGTTTCCCCGCCTTGGCGCAGGAGGCCTCCACGTCTTCGGGAATCGAAACGGCGTCAGCGCCGGAGAGGCGGGAAACGGCCGCGGAGGCGGACTCGTTCAAGGAACTTGTGGCGACCGTTCCGCCGGAGACCGCTCCAACCATTTCGCCGGGAGATGACGCCGAGAAGCCAGACTCCGTTGCCTCCCATGACAGTGCCAGAATCATTCGACGCGACGCCGCGTTGTCCGAGAATGTGCGCGATCAAATCGCCGGCTTGGCGAGGAATCTCAAGGAGGTCTTCGGGGGCAGGGAAAGCGGTCTAGGTATCGGCCTGGGTGACGAGAGTTCTCCATGGAAGGCCATTCTGGAACAGCCGGGCCGAATGACCTCCGAGTTCGGTATGCGCAAGAGCCCCATTACGGGGCGTTGGCAATACCATCGCGGGGTGGACTTGGCGGCGCAAACCGGTACGGAGATCTATCCCCTCAAGGCAGGCCACGTGCGGTTTAGCGGCTGGAAACCGGGGTACGGCAACGTGGTGATCGTGGAGCACGACAACCGGATGGAGACCGTCTACGGACACAATTCCAAGAACTTTGTCGAAGTAGGCGATGAAGTCAGCGAAGACACGGTCATTGGCGCCGTAGGAGCCACGGGGCACGCCACAGGGCCCCATGTGCATTTCGAGGTGCGCGAGCGGGGCCGCGCGATTGACCCGGTTCCGTTTGTCCATGAACTCATGGGAACGGCGCCCGAGACCCACGCCAGACGATAACCCCTTTCGTCCCTAGTCATACTTCCGGTCTTTCAGGTAGCGGTCCGTTTCCCGTTCCGCAACGCGTTGGCGCAGGGTTTCCCGCTTATCGCCTTTCTGTTTGCCCCTGCACAGACCGAGTTCCACCTTGGCCTTTCCATTCTTGAAATAGAGGCGGAGAGGGACCAGGGCAAGACCCTTCTCCGCCGTCTTTATTCCCAGCCGGATGATCTCGTCCTTGTGCATCAGAAGTCTGCGGGGACGTTCGGGCTCATGATTATGAATGTTGCCCTGTTCATATGGAGCGATGTGGAGGCCTTTGAGAAACAGCTCCCCCCCGCTGAGCTCCGCATGACTGTCCTTGAAGTTGACCTTGCCATCGCGCAGCGATTTCACCTCGGTCCCTTGGAGCGCGATCCCCGCCTCGAAGCGATCCAACACGTGAAAATCGTGGCGGGCGCGCCGGTTCTGCGCGATAAGTTTCTCCCCCTGCGCCATGCGTCCTCCCTGATTATGGCTTCACAATTGAGATCAGCAGCCTAATTGGAAGGATGCCGCCGAGGTCCCCAGTGGGGACCTTCGTTCCGCGCATTGCCTTGGTTGGGTACTTGCCGGACATCGCCCGTCTCGACGTTCACCGTCCACAGCTGCTTCTGACCCGTGCGATTGGACGCGAAGATGATGTGCCGGGAATCCGCCGACCAACTCGGGGATTCATTCATCCGGCCTGTCGTTGTGAGCCGCTGGGGATTCGCGCCATTGGCCTCCATCGCGTAGATGTGGTATCCCTGACCGGGCTGGGCCACGACGTACGCCAGATACTGGCCATTGGGCGACCACGAGGGATCATAGGAGCTTCCTCCCTGGAACGATACCCGCCGCACGTTTCCGCCGTCGCGGTCCATCACGAAGATCTGAGGCGGGCCGGAACGCTCGCTAACGAAGGCGATTCGGTCGCCGCTGGGATGGAAGGCGGGGGAACTGTCCACCACCCTCTCGTGCGTGAGTTGCCGCAAATTGCTGCCATCGGCATCGATCAAGTAGATGTTGGGGTGGCCGTCCATACTGAGGACAATCGCCAGTGACTGACCATCGGGAGCCCATGAAGGCGAGGCATTAAGACCCACACGCCGGGACAACGGCGCCGATTCGCCCGTGGAAAGCGTCAAGATGTACAGGAACGGATAGCGGTCCTTGTAGGAGACATAGGCGATTCGGTCTCCGCTTGGAGACATCTTGGGCCGGATGGAGATCGAATTGTGATTGGTTACCGCCCTTTGCCTGTTTCCATCATAATCAGCGACAAAAATCTCCTTGTTTCCATCCCGCACGCCCGAGAAAGCGATTTGCGATGTTGCGATCCCCAGCTCTCCGGTTAAGTATAGGACGATCTCGTCCGCGAATTGGTGGGCGACCTGCCTGGACCATTCGGCGTTATCCGTGCTGAGCCGCTTGCCCACCACCTGAACACCATCAATCACGTCGAAGAGCCGGCACTCCGCCACCACGGCATCGCCTTCCCTGCGAGCATGGGCGTAGACCAAGTATTCCGCCGAGCCATCTTCCCGCCATCGCGAAAAGTTGATATCCGTCGCGTCACTCGTGAACCCTTGGAAATCCGGCGGAAACTCGCCCTGCGGGACGATTTGGAAGTGGCCCGAGAACTCGAGGTCGTATTCCATCACCTCGGCCAGTTCGCGCCCCAAATCCTCGTGACCCTCGGGTGTGGCGAATGGGGGAACGGCAATGGGGATGCGGTGGTCCATGGGACGATCAAGTTCGATTCGGACCGGCTGCTGCGCTCCCGCCCAAGTGGCGGCGAACAGCACTAGTAGGAAGGCAACATAGACTCGCACGATGAACTCCTTTTTGACTGACTGTGGTAGGTTGTTACACTGGATGTCGTACGGTTGAGATAGTCTCTATCTTCTCAGATTGAATACGAAAACGACTTGCTGCTCCGGTTCGCGAAAGTCCGATGGCAACGGCGGAAATGGCGCGGCGTGTTGGATTGCCCGTTTGCCCGATTCGGCTATGGCCGGGTCGTGAGCGTGAGACACGATCTCAGGCTCGCTCAGAAGATTCCCCGAACGATCCACCCAGAACGAGACCACGGCGCGATTCTCTTCTTGCAGCCGAATACCGCCCGGTATCTCCCAATACCGCTCGACCTGACGCCGCACCAATCGGCCCCAGTAGTTTAACACGCTGGGGAGAGCCTCCTGCATCCCTACACCCGTGTCCTCCAACTCTTCAGGTTCCGGCGCGGGTTCCACGGGCCGGGGCGTTGGTGTAAGCGGCTCTGGTGTAAGCGGTTCTGGCTCTGGCTCTGGCTCGGGCTCCGGTTCGGGTTCGGGTTCGGGCTCCGGCTCCGGCTCTGGTTCGGGCTCCGGCTCCGGCTCCGGCTCTGGTTCGGGCTCCGGTTCCGGTTCCGGTTCCGGCTCTGGTTCGGGTTCGGGCTCTGGCTCCGGCTCTGGTTCGGGCTCCGGCTCCGGCTCCGGCTCTGGTTCGGGCTCCGGCTCTGTGTCTTCTTCTTCCGCACTAGGAAGCGGAAGGTCATCAAAGTCGGAGGTAGTGGCTTCGGCAAGCTCGAATTGGTAGATCTGGTACGGCTCTTGGGGTTCTCTACCACTAAGGAACCCAAGAATAATGAACAGCAAAAACGCAGACACGTGTATTGCCGTCGAGACTACGAAAGCGCGCCGCAGATAGGTGGGAGCTTCAAGATCGTCGAGATACTGTTCGTACAGGCGCCTCATAAAGCGGGGTCATCCTCAAATACTATAATATTAACCGCATCAACGCGGCAAAGTCAAATGTTATCCGTTGGCTTCCGGTTCGCTGCTTCGGAATGTCCGTGGGTATGATGCGAGCACGTTCTTGGCGCAAGTGGTTTGCCAACTCCGCATGCAGCCCACATCGCGTTCGCATCGGGACGGGGAGGAAGCTCAAGGAACCGGTCAGCCAGAAGCGGCCTTGAGAATCCCGCCGCTCCCTCACCATCTGTATCCGGCAGGCGCTTCCAAAGTTGCCTTGCGATTCGTAATGCGCGCCGCGGGTGGCGTATGATTCACTGCATCATCCCTGGATTGACGAAAGGAGCGATCAATGGCGCAACGAGTGAAGACCTTCCTTGCCGTGATTGGCGGCCTGTTTCTGGCGGCGCTGCTGGTGGCCACTGCGGTGGCCATCTATTGGCTCATGGACAAACCAGCGCCGCCCGAGATCATCGTCGAAGTGAATCTGGACCGGGAATTCATTGAGTACGTCCCCAACGATCCCATCGCCATGGCCGCCCTGGGGGGGCAGCCACGGGTGCGTGACTTCGCGGAGGCCCTTGAACGGGCGGCGGACGACGACCGCGTGACGGGTCTCATCGCCCGTTTGGGCAGGGGTTCCCCGTATCTTGGGACCCTTCAAGAACTCCGCAACGCCGTCCTTGCGTTCCGGGAGAGCGGCAAGCCGGCCATTGCGTATGCGGACACCATTGGCGAGGCGCGCGGGGGGAACGCCACGTATTATTTGGCCACGGCTTTTGACGAGGTCTACGTGCAGCCGGGCGGATTGCTGGCGCTCACGGGGCTGGGGGTGGACCGCCCTTTCCTGAGCGGCGCGCTGGATGCCGTGGGAATCGCCCCGCGCATTGACGCGCGGGAAGAGTACAAAACAGCTCCAAATATGTTCACGGAAACCGGCTACACGCCGGCGCACCGCGAACAGGACGGGGCCATGTTGGTGGCGCAATACGCTCAGTTTACTCAAGGCATAGCTGATGGAAGAGGGTTGAGCGAAAGCGCCGTACGGAATCTCTTGGCGGAAGGCCCGTTTGAGGCAGCCAGCGCCGTCGAAGCTGGGCTGGTTGATGGCCTCAAGTATCGCGACGAGGCCTACGATCGCATTCGGGAGCTGGCGGGGGAGGATGGCGAACTCCTTTACTTGGGCCGGTACCTTCGGCGGGCCGGGCGATTGCACGATCGGGGGCCGCGGGTGGCGCTCATCCATGGCTCGGGGCCGCTCATGCGCGGCCAAACCCGCTTTGATCCGCTCTTGGGCGAGGTTAGCATGGGGGCGGAAACCGTGTCGAAGGCGTTCCGCGACGCCATGGATGACGACGAGGTCGTGGCGATCATCTTCCGTATTGACAGTCCGGGCGGCTCCGTGGTGGGTTCGGAGACCATCTTCCGCGAAGTCGACCGCGCCCGCGAAAAAGGAATACCCGTCATTGTGTCGATGGGGGGCGTGGCGGCGTCCGGCGGCTATTACGTGGCGATGGGCGCCGACCATATTATGGCGCAGCCCGGAACCCTGACGGGCAGCATCGGGGTGTTCACCGGCAAGCCCGTGTTCACGGAAGCGTTCTGGGACCGGCTGGGCATCAACTGGGAGGGGCTTCAAACGAGCGATAACGCGGGACTCTGGTCCATGCTTCACGACGTTTCCCCCGAGCAACAAGCGAGGGTGGCGGAGCTGCTGGATGGCTGGTACGAGCGATTCACCACGAACGTCGCCGGACACCGCGGCATGGCCCCAGGCACTGCGGAGCAATGGGCGAAAGGCCGCGTGTTCATGGGACAAGAGG
>SKRY01000447.1 GCA_007118235.1 Candidatus Hydrogenedentota bacterium
CATGACGCCTTGCGCCGGTTGGCGGACATCGCCGATGTGTTTCTCGTCCATAACCGGCCCCTCGTGCGCCCAGTGGACGGTTCTGTCGTGCGCATCATCGCGGGAACTCCCGTCACGCTGCGGCGGGCGCGCGGATATGCGCCAGCCCCGGTGAGCATTGAGCACGGCTCGGAGCACTCCGTGGTGGCTATGGGAGGGCACCTGAAGAACACCGCAGCATTGACCATGGGCCACCGCATTGTGGTGACCCAACACATCGGCGACCTCGAAACCCCGGAAGCGCGGGACGCCGCGGGCGCCGCCATCGCGAGTCTCCGGGACCTGTACCGCATCACGCCCGAGGCGGCGGCTTGCGACATGCATCCCGATTACGCCAGCACCCGCGCGGCCCGCGATTCCGGCTTGCCGGTGTATCCCGTGCAGCACCATCACGCGCACATCGTGGCCTGCATGGCCGAATATGGGCTCGAAGGTCCCGTGCTAGGCGTCTCTTGGGACGGAACAGGCTACGGAGACGACGGAACCGTGTGGGGCGGAGAATTCCTGACCGCCACCGAGACGGCGTATCAACGCGTCGCCGCGCTTCGGCCGTTTCCCTTGCCCGGCGGCGAGCAAGCCATGCGGGAACCCCGGCGCAGCGCGTTGGGACTGCTGTACGCCCTGGACGGCGGACGCCAGCCCCTCGACAAGATTGCGGTCCGTCTGGGGGAAAGCGTCTTCCGCGAACGCGAGTTGAGGGTGCTCGACGCCTGGCTGCGCCGCCACGGGGACCAGGTGTTGACCACAAGCGCTGGCCGGTTGTTTGACGCCGCCGCCTCGCTGCTGGACCTGCGCCAGTACGCGGGCTACGAAGGCCAAGCGGCCATGGCCCTCGAAGCAGAAGCCGCCACGGAAACCGCCGAGCCGCCGCTTTATCCCATGCGTTTGCAAACAGAGCACCGTCCGGCTTGGCTGGACTGGGGGCCCCTCGTCGAGGGATTGCTCGCGGAGCGGGATAACGGGGCCGCGCGTCCTACATTGTGCCGGGCCTTCCATCGCAGCCTGGCCGATGGCGTGCGCCAGGTGGCGGAATGGGCGGGCTTCGAAACCGTGTGTCTGGGCGGCGGCTGTTTTCAAAACGCCTTGTTGACTGAGTTTATCGTTGAAATGCTGACGCGCCAGGGGTTTGCCGTATACTACCCCCAGCGCATCCCCCCAAATGATGGGGGGCTCGCCCTTGGACAGGCCTGCTGCGTGTTGAGGCGCCTGTCCATTACATCGCAAAAGGAGGAATCATGTGCCTTGCCGTTCCAGGTGAAGTCCTGAGTATTGAACCCGGCGATTCGCTGGGCCGTAAAGCGCGAATCCAGTATGGCTCCATTGTGAAGGAGGCCTCGCTGGCCTTGGTGCCGGAGGCGAAAGAAGGCGACTACGTCTTGGTGCATGCCGGCGTCGCCATCACGGTGGTGTCGCCCGAGGAAGCGGAGCGGACCTTCGCGTATCTTGACGAAATCGGGGCAATCGAGGAAGAACTGGGGGAAGAAGGTGTTGGATCATGAAGTACGTGGACGAATTCCGCGATCCCGAGGCCGCCCGGCGGCTGGCCGAACGGATCCAGACCATAACCACCCGGCCGCACACGCTCATGGAGATTTGCGGCGGCCAAACCCACGCCATCCTTCGCTTCGGAATTGACGAACTCCTTCCTCCGGAGGTGTCCCTCATTCACGGGCCGGGCTGCCCGGTGTGCGTGACGCCCACCGTCCTTATCGACAAGGCGATCGCTCTTGCGCGGCGGCCCGAGATCATCATGTGTTCCTTCGGCGACATGCTCCGCGTGCCGGGCTCCGAGACCAGTCTCTACGGCGCGAAAGCCGAGGGCGCGGACGTTCGCATCGTCTATTCGCCGCTTGACGCGCTCCAACTCGCCCAGAAAATGCCGGACCGGGAAGTGGTGTTTTTCGCGGTCGGATTCGAGACCACGGCGCCCGCCAACGCGTTGGCGGTCCACCAAGCGCATGAACTCGGCGTGGAGAACTTCTCGATTCTGTCCAGCCACGTCCTTGTGCCGCCGGCCATCGAGGCCATTATGCAAGCGCCGGAATGCCGCATCCAAGGGTTTCTCGCGGCGGGCCACGTGTGCACCGTGATGGGCTACCACCAATACGAGCCGTTGGCTAAACGTTACGGGGTACCCTTCGTCGTGACGGGGTTCGAGCCGCTCGACTTGCTCGAAGGGATATACCGTTGCGTGAAGCAGCTCGAGGAAGGCCGCGCGGAGGTCGAGAACGCGTACAGCCGCTGCGTTGAGCGGGAGGGCAATTCATCGGCGCAAGAGCTGTTGAAAACGGTGTTCGAGGTGTGCGACCGGCCATGGCGCGGGCTTGGCCCCATTCCCGCCAGCGGGCTGGCCCTGCGTCCGCCCTATAACCGGTACGACGCCGAGGCGCGCTTCTCCGTGGAGACGCCCGAGGGCGGCGACGATCCCGAGTGCATGGCGGGCCAGGTGCTGCAAGGTCTCATTAAACCGTCGGAATGCCCCGCGTTCGGCGTGCGGTGTACGCCCACTTCCCCCTTGGGCGCGCCGATGGTGTCCGGCGAGGGGGCTTGCGCGGCTTATTACCGCTACCGGGGACAAGCCGCCGCGGGCGCGCCGGCGGAGAAGGCGTAATGGACAACAACAACCCCATGCATGTGAGTTGTCCGCTGCCTCACGCGCCGGACGGGCAAATCACGTTGGCCCACGGCGGAGGCGGGTTGCTCATGCACGAACTGGTCCAGAACGTGTTCTTCCGCACGCTGGACAACC
This sequence comes from Candidatus Hydrogenedentota bacterium, assembly GCA_007118235.1. GTDB lineage: Bacteria > Hydrogenedentota > Hydrogenedentia > Hydrogenedentales > SLHB01 > SKRY01. The sequence continues at coordinate 2,789 of SKRY01000447.1, forward strand.
CTGACTTGGATGGAAGCTCGGACAGCGCCGTCTTGGAAATCAACGGTCAACGGCTCGCCTTCACGACGGACTCTTTCGTGGTGAAGCCACTGGAGTTCCCAGGCGGCAACATCGGGAAATTGGCCGTGTGCGGGACCATCAATGACTTGGCCACGTCCGGCGCCCGCCCGTTGTACCTGAGCCTGGGCATGATCCTTGAGGAAGGGCTCAGTGTCGAGCTGCTCCAGCGCATTGTCCAGACCATCGCGGACACAGCCAAGGACGCGGGCGTGGAAGTGGCCACGGGCGACACGAAGGTCATCGAACGCGGCAACGGCGACGGCATGTTCATCAACACGGCGGGGATCGGCGTCATCGAACACGGCCTCACCCTCGGACCGCGTCAAATCCAGCCCGGCGACGCCATCCTCGTGAATGGCAGCTTGGGCCGCCACGGCATGGCCGTAATGGCGGAACGCGAAGGGCTCGCGTTCGAGAGTGCGCTTGAGAGCGACGTGGCCCCCTTGCACGGGCTTGTGCAAGCCTTGCTCGACGCTGGAACCATGCTGCGCTGCGCGCGCGACCTCACCCGCGGCGGTCTGGCCAGCGCCCTCAATGAAATCGCCCAAACGGCGGGCAAAACCTTGCGCATTTCCGAGCAAACCGCGCCGGTCGACGCGGAAGTGCGCGACGCCTGCGAAATACTCGGCCTGGACCCCCTCTACGTGGCGAACGAAGGCCGTATGGCGTTCATCGTGCCGGAGGA
>SKRY01000108.1 GCA_007118235.1 Candidatus Hydrogenedentota bacterium
AACCCCGGGATCATCCCAGCGGGATCAAGGCTGGGTTGAGCGATGTACGCGCCGTCAAGGTCGAGTTCCATGGCGGGAAATCCCGCTTGGTGCAGCGCCTCGACCACACCGCCGAATCCGGGATGACCGGGCCGAACGATGATTGCCGCTTCGGCGCCGTGTTTGTCCAGGGTCTGAACAAGTTTCGACAGGGCGTTCAGCGAACCGTAGCGGCCCTCGGCCAAACGATCGAGAACCGTTTTCACTTCGGCGTCCTCGGACGGCAGACTCACGCGCAGGCCGAGGACGTGCCCCTTTAAGGCGTCCGGTAACCCCTCCACGCGAAGGTCCCGCAACACGACGGATACGGTCAGCGTCTTTCCGCCCAAACGCGCGAGGTGAGATGCGCTGACGCAACACTCCGCCAGCAACGCGGGCTGACGCACGGCGGCCGGTTCGAGAAACTCGAGATGCAATGCGGATTGCGCCGCGGAACGGCTTAGCAATAGCTCCACGGCCCGTTGCGCTTGGACGCTGGCCGAAGGCGCCACGGGTTCCGCGACGGAGGCCTTGTTTGAGCGGAGCCAACCGCGCCATCCCGCTGTGCCCGGCAGGGTCTCTCCCCCACTTCGGGCCGCGCCATCTCCGCCCGTCTCGCCAGGCGCGGGCAGCTCGACCGTAAGCTGTTTCAGGCCCCGCTCGACCTCGAACTCCTTCTGGAGTTGCTCTTTCGATGGCGCGGGCAAGATGGCCTTCGTGGCGCGCAGCCACTCCAGTTCGCCCACGACCTCGTTGAGTTCCGTGGGCGAATGCGTGTCCCGCAGCAGATGATTGATGCGGTTGATGGGAGTCTCGGGGTAATACGCAAGCACATCCCATGAGATTTCGTCGCATTCAAAACAGAAACACGTCTCGGGATCGATGGCGTAACGTTTACCATTGTATTCGAAGCGGTGCAATTGTTCGCGCGCCATCAATACGCCCCCAAGGTGCCTTTGTCGCGGCTCCAGTTTTCCATATAGCGGAAGCAGGCGATGCCCAGGGTGGTCCACACAAGGCAACTCAAAATCAAGAAGTAAAAGGCATAATTCTCCAAAACCGCCCAGCCGGCTCCATCGATCAGCACCTTCTTCAGGCAAATGGAGGCATTGGTCACGGGAAGCGCATGAACGATCACGCGCAGGGAGATGGGCCAGCCTTCGAGGCTTTCCTGGGCGGGAAACGCAAGGCCGATCATGGCGAGGCGGATGATCATGGCGATCTGGCCGGTCTGTTTGAAGATCAGCACAAGCCCGCCGACCATGAAGCCGAACCCGATGAGGTTCAGGTAGGTCAGCGCCAGCAATAGCACCGTCGGCAGGGGCGCGAAATGGAGCGTGCCCTCGACCGACCACGCGATGAGCGCGATGATGATGCTAAGCGAGACGATGCTGCTCAAGGCCGCCACCAGACTGCGCGCCAGGAAATTGGTCACCAACCCATGGGGGCTCATGCAGACCTGTTCGAGTTCACCCGTGCGGGCCATGCCCTGGAGTCCCTGGGTGAACAGGCCCACGATGCCGAAGGCGAAAATCCCGATGATGAAGCCCAGGCCCCCGTCCACGGCTTGTTCAGCCATGTCCTCGATCTGACCGCTGCCATACACCAGGGCTTGAATGAGCATGAGCAGCATGCCATAGCCAATGAGAATGCCCGTCAGCGACGCGAACCAATACCGGCGCATGATGATCAGGCCCCGGACGATTTCAGCTTTGAGTACGAGAAAGAAACCCATGATGCCGCGCTACTCCGTGGCGTCCGGGCGGGAATGCCCGTTGGTGAGTTGCAAGAAGACGCTCTCGAGGTTCTGTTGCCGTTGCTGGATGCTCCGGAGCAGGAGCTGTTGCTGCTGAAGCGTCTGCACGGTCCCGTAGATGGCCTGGCTCCGCAACTCGGGATCCGGATCAAGCTTTACTAGACACGTGGGCCCATCCTCCGCATCTTCCAACTCCGTTGAAACAACGCCGGGCACCGCCTCAAGCAACCGTGTATCCGGATGGCGATCCAGCCGGAATTCGTACACTTGTTCCGAGAAGAGATCAAGGAGTTTCTCGGTCGGCTCGCAAGTGATCAACTCGCCGTCCTTCACAATGCCGATCCGGTCGCACAGTTCCTGGGCCACGTTCATGTCGTGGGTCGTCACCACGGCGCACTTGCCTTGCTGGCGGGTCATCTCCACGACCTTGTCCTTGATCGCCCGGCTGCTTTGCACATCGAGGCCGGTGGTCGGTTCGTCCAGCACGATGACGGGCGGGTCGGCGATGAGCGCGATGCAGATCGCCAGCTTCTGTTTCTGGCCCTGCGACAACTGGCGGACCTGCACGTCGCGCTTTTCCGAGAGCCCGATGAAGTCCAGCAAGTAATCCGTCCGTTGCCGCAACACCTTGCCGCGGACGTCCTTCAAGTTGCCGAAATAGGCCAGGTTCTCCCGCGGCGTCAACGGCCAGATGCAGGTCCGCGTGCCTTCCAGCACCACCCCCACCCGCCGAAGGACCTGCAAGCGCTTCTTCTCGACGTGCAAGCCGTCCACATATACATGGCCGCCGCTCGGCCGCACCAACCCGCAGATCATCTTGACCGTGGTGGTCTTGCCCGCGCCGTTGGGACCCAGCAGGCCGAAGATCTCCCCGGGCCGCACGCCGAACTCCATCTCCCGGACGGCGTGAATCGGCCGCCTTTGATAGAAATGCCGCTTGCCGGTCTTGGGATCGACAGAGAAGAAGTGGCGGGTGTGAAAAAGTTTGTCGGCCCGGTCAAGTTGTACGAGGTCCGTGCTCATTGGTGCTCCGTGCGCTGGGGCATATACTGTTGCTCGATGTGGCGAACGGCCTCTTCCTCGTCGCCGAGTTCATACACCTTGATGGCGTATTCAAGATAGGCGATCTCGATATCGCGGACCGCGTGAACCACGATCACGAGAATCAGGCTGCCGGTCCAATAGAACATCCCGCCAAGCAAGAGAGAAAAGACCAGAAATTCAAACGAGACCGCCGGACTATTCTGAAAGAAGTGACGATGCACGATCGCAAACGCGACAGCCACGAGGATAATCCCCGCCGCGGGGCTTCCAGTCATGCCGATGAGCAAGGGCTGCGCGCCCACGCGCCATATGAGTTCCTCGGCCACCGCCACGGTCAGGAACCGATACAAGACCACCGGGTTTTCGACGGTGAAATTCCACACCCCGCCCAGATCAAGGAAATGGGAGTGCGCATCGTCCCAGGATCGGTGCGTGACCAACAGCGACAGGACAAAAATCAAATGCCCGGCCAGCAATCCCACGCCGATATACACGGGATTGACCAACTGACGGGAGAACACCCCCTCCTGAGCGCCGAAGTAACACGCAAGCAAGAACAGGGGCGTCTGCGTGACCAGCAAGACGAGCCGGCCGCGCCGCGCGGGCTTCACGGGCTCCGGCCGCCGGTTCGCAACCACGGAATGGCCGAGGTGAAGCGCCAAGAGCGCAAGGAACAGGCCTGCCAGAAAGCTCACGAACCGTTCTCCGC
>SKRY01000140.1 GCA_007118235.1 Candidatus Hydrogenedentota bacterium
ATCTCGGCCATGGAGCCAATCGCGTCACAGAAGAGCCGGCTGCTCAAGGCGATGATGGCGTCCTCCTTGGCCAAGGCCGCGGCCACCCCTAGGCCCCAGATGCAGCGGCCATGCACATCCTCGCTTCCCACCGTTTCAAGCCACCGGCGATCATAGCCCATGAAATTGCGGAAACGCCTGGCCTCTGGGTCGAAGGCGTGGTGGAGAAACGACAAATAGGTCTGGGCTAGCGGCATCACGGACTTGTCTCCGATGATGTCGCGGCACATGATCGCGGCGATGAGCGCCCGCGCGTTGTCATCCGAGCAATAACCATGATGCCGGTCCGGGATGGAGTACACCGCGTGTTGGAACATGCCCGTATCGTCCGTCATGGCCCGGAGATGGTTCGTGCGCACCTCCGGCAGACTCATCTTCTCCGGCAGATCCATCCGCAGGTGAAAGACCGGCCGCGGCTTTTCCGTCCGCTCTTGGAGCACTTCCTGCCCAAGAGCATAATAGCGCTTGCCCACCTCGCTCCACACCATGGACCGCGTGTACATGTACGCGCGCTTACGCATCGCCGCCATGTCCACGGGATTATCCAGCAGCTCCATCACATGGTTGGCAAGGGCTTCCGAATCGCCAAAGGGAAACAGGCGGCCCCGTTCCTCGGCCAGCATCTCCTCGGCGTACCAGTAGGGCGTCGAGACCACCGCCTTGCCCGCCCCCATGGCGTAGGCCAGGGTGCCGGACACGATCTGGCTCTTGTTTGGATACGGGGTGACGAAGACATCCGAGGCGCCCAGATAACCGCAGAGTTCGTCAATCGACACATAGCGGGTATGGAAGATGACGTTATCGCTTACCCCCAGCTTCTCTGCCTGGCGCTTGAGTTTGATGAGATAGGCGTTTCCGTCCTTCTGGAAGACATGGGGATGTATGGCGCCCAAAATCACATAGGCCACATTGGGATATCTCTCAACGATTTTGGGAAGCGCGTCAATGACCACTTCAAGGCCCTTGCCGGGCGACAACAGCCCAAACGTGAGCATGGTGGGCCGGCCTTCGAGCCCGAACTGATCCTTGAAGAAGGCGGAATCCGAAAACGGCAAATCAGGAATGCCGTGCCCAATCATGGCGATGTTATCGCTCGGAATGTCGTAGGTTTCTTCCAATATGTTCACGGCCGTGTCGCACATTACCACAAGGCGGTCGCTAAGGTTCCCCAGCTCCCGCATAACAGCCGCTTGCTCGCGCGTGGGCTCGTTGAGGACCGTATGCAGCGTGGTCATCACGGGCATGCGGAGATTCCGCAAGAAAGCCAGGATGTTCTCTCCCGTCCGGCCGCCGAAGATGCCGAACTCATGCTGAAGCAGCACCAAATCCACTTGGTTGATGTTGAGCAGATCGGCGGCCATGCGATAATCATGGAGGTCATCGGCCAGGAGCTGAAAGCGGACCTCGCGCGGATAGTCGTAGCCCTCCGGGTAATCGTCCATGGCCAGCACCAGGGTATCCGCGGCGGTGTGATTCGCGACGGAGTCATGGAGGTCCTTCGTGAACGTGGCGATGCCGCATTGACGCGGCACATACGAGCCCAGCAAGGCGATCTGCGTTTTCCGGTGTTCGTCAGTCATGGTTATGTCATACTCCTTTATCGGCCAATTGGCGCGCGGGATGAAACCGGCGGTGGCGGCGCCCTCCATTCCCCGCGGCCGCTGGCGTGTCCATGTGCCCGCCGGTGGCGGCGTTATGAATCAATCGTTGTGCGCTGTGAACGGATAGGCCGCGATGGGGGATCGGTGCGCCGCCCCCCTTGCAACGGTACCGATTCTCGCCACCACATGCAATACCACCAAGGCTTTTCTTCAAGCCGGTGCGACGGGTCAAGGTATATTGTGGTAATCGGAGTGCGCGAGATCAAGACCGCACGGCAAGACCGTCCGATAGGTAGGCATCCTCGTGAACGGGGGATGCCAAGGGATCTCCTTGCGCTCGGGGAGGCTGGAGAAATTTGAAACGGGATAAGGAGTGGTCTTGCGCGGTTCCCCCTGGTCCCTTCCATGAGGGGCCAGGGGGAACGCTTCCAAGGCTCTTGTGGGGGCCGTTAATGCGTCAGTCGATATAAAACGCTTGCGAGTAAAATACCGCGCCGCCGGCATCGACCTCGAATCTCAATACGGTATCCTCCATCCCCGCATACTCGATGGAGTCCCCTTCGTCATGCCGCTCACCGTTCGCAATCCAGGTGACCCCGTCGTGATTGGCGATATCCAGCGAGATAATTTTCGCGTCTTCGTCCACCGCAATTTCGTTGAACACCGGAAGCGCTTCCACCCGGCTGCCCACGAAGTTGTGCCCATTTTTCAGGGCATGCCGCACGGCGTCCTCGGTCAACTCCTCGGCCAGCACGATGGTGAGCGTGGCGTCTCCGGCTACGGAGGTGGCGTGGGTGTCGTCGCTGCCCTTAATGAAAATGTCGTGATCGCGGTAGTATTCGGCTAGGAGTCTGTCCAAAAGTTCTTCCTCTACTTCACGTTCGCCGCCGAGCTGCATTTCTATACCCAGAAGACAGTCGTACTCCGTAATAAAGCCACCGAAGTACTCCACGGCTTCCTGCCATGGAAAACCTCTGTCTTCCCAACTCCCGCCAGGGACGTAGTGGCCGGGATGCGCCCAGTAAGCAAGGCCGCCTTTTTCATCCACGCATGTCATGCGCTCGTGGTCGCGTTCGGCATCCGGCGTTCTGATCCGGTCCGAAAACCCGCAATCGTTAAACAGACTGACGGTGTGAGGGTCGCACGTCAATTCATTGCCCCGAATCGCCAACATCCCACGCTCACCCAAGTCCGGATAGAACGCCGAGGTCTCCATCCCGTCGATTGCCCAAATTTCGGAGGGCTCTTCCTCAACCCATTCCGTCCACGGCCAAGTGGTTTCCGTGGTAGGTGTGGTTTCGGGTTCGCCTTCCCGCGTTGTGTGATAATTATCGTGATCCGTAATAGCCAGGATGTCATATCCGGCATCGGCGTAATTGGAAATCAACTCCTCGGGCAAAGCCCGGCCATCGCTCTTGACCGTGTGGGCGTGAAGATTCGCCGTGTATTGGTTCACCTGTTCCCAATTCACCCCCGCATAGGGGTTTTTGAGGACTTCCGCCTCTTGGGCCTGAGCGAGCACTGTGACGCTCAACCCAGCCGCGAGCAGCAGAGAAAACATGACCAAAATGCGTGTTGCTTGAACTAACGTATGTGACATGGTTTGTGACTCTCCTCCATGGTTTAGGTTAACAACGTCTCAGCCCGCTCATTACTCCTTGGCATCATGCTCCAGATGCTCCCGGAGAAACGCAAACGTCCCAACGCCGTGCAGTTGGTGGCCGCCGTCGAAGTATTCGATGGTTGCCCGTTCGGGGGCGCCGAGAACCGTAGTGTAAAGGCGGCGGACCTTGGCGTATTCGAAGGCGACCCATTCGTCGGAGGCGACGAGGTCGTGGTGGCCGCGTTCCACCATGAATGGGCGGGGCGCAATGAGCGCCG
>SKRY01000348.1 GCA_007118235.1 Candidatus Hydrogenedentota bacterium
CGATGAGCTTGAGGAAGATGGCATGCCCGCCTATTGGCGGTTGTTCGTCGAGCCGCGCGAGGGGGCCTATGGCGCGGTGGACGAGTCGGAAGCGGCGGTGGGCGACAACAGCCTCATGCTGCATATCGAGGAGCCGTACGCGCGCGATCCCGCCAATAACTGGAGCCAAAACGTGCTCGAGGATGTGGCCGGGGAGGAACTCCGGATAAGCGCCCGGATCCGGACGAGGGATGCCGGGGAAGCGATGATTTGGGTACAGGCCATCCGCAACCAGCCTTGGCGCATACTGAGAACCGCCTCGACGAGCGAGCGGCGGGCATTCTCGGGGACGCGGGATTGGACCGAGGTGTCGCACACGTTCCGCGTGCCGGAAGGGACCAGCTACCTCGTCGTACGCTGCGTGCTGCGCGGTTCGGGCCGGGCGTGGTTTGATGACCTTCGGCTTGAACGGCTCAATGGCGAGACGGCTCCGGCCGATGAGGAAGAGGAATCGCCCGCCAGTGACCAAAACGCCGCGCTCGCCCCAGAAGAACCCGGCGAGGACCTGTTTGACGAGCCCGGGCCGGACGAGGCCCGGGGGACCCGGCAAGACGATGAGGCCTTGGTTCAAGCCTTGCTCGACGCCAATCAGGTCCTTCTCGATACGTATCAAGAGCTGCGGCGGACCAACGACATCCTCGTGGAGCGGCTCGAGACGCTGGAGTCGGATCTGAGCGCGGTGCGCGAGGAGTTCGTGACATTGGAGGAAGAGGTGCGGCAAATCACTGAGGCGCTGAAGGAACCCGAAGCGGATGAACCTGAACCAGAGCCAGAACCCGGCAACAATGAAAGCAATGGCCCCATCCTAAGGCCAAGGAGCAACGAGTGACCCCTCACGGATGGGTCTCCAAAACGCGGGAGGCATGGCCAACCAATGACCTCGGATAGCTTGCTCTACCTGATTCTGGCGGCTTTCTTCGCCGCGGTGGCGGCGGGAGGCGCGGTGTGGTGCCTGTGGACCCTCGCCGAGAATCTATTGAGCGAACCGGGAGGCGGGGAAGCGCCCCCCAGCGCTTCGGACGAACGGCGCGGACCCCAGCGGGGCGGGTTGTCGTGAAGGCGCCCCGTCCTCAGCCGGACAAACGCCGGCCCCGGCCCTTTATTGGGGTGCATTTTAAGTGCTGCCACGTCTACACGCGAATCTACCTCAACCGCCAAAGAACGGCCTACAGCGGGTTCTGCCCGAAATGCGGCGGCGCCCTCGTTGTAAAGGCTGTCCCCGGCGGCAGCAAAGCCCGTTTCTGGACGGCGGAGTAAGGAAACCGTCTGGAATAAGGTTTTGCCTTTTCCCTCTAAGGCCCGTCTTCAATGAGGCGTTCGATTAGCTCCTGAGTTTGCAGGCGAGCCACGGAGGTCGCCTCATCGGCCATGGCGTAGGGGATGTAGAACCGGTCGCCGTGGACCATGGCTCCGCAGGAATAAACGACATTGGGCACATAGCCGTCGCGCTCGCTTTCCAAGGGCATCAGCAGGGGTTCCTTGAGTCGGCCGCGTATGATTTGGGGGTCCTCCAGGTCAAGCAAAAGCGCGCCAATGCTGTACTGCCGCATGGGGCCGACGCCATGGGTAAGCAGCAGCCACCCTTCGTGTGTTTCGATGGGTGACCCGCAGTTGCCCATGATGCGGAACTCCCACGGATACTTGGGACCAGTGAGCATCTCGGCCGATTCCCAGAAGTGGACATAGTCCGAGTACATAAGGTACAGGTTACGTCCATCGAGCCGGGCGCACATGGCGTAATGGCCGTCGATAGGCCGGGGAAAGAGGGCCATGCCCTTGTTCTGCACGCACGCCCCATTCAGGGTGTGGATCTTGATTCGGCGGAAGTCCACGGTTTCCATCAACATGGGCAGCACCCGGTGGCCGTTGTAGGCCGTATACGTCCCGTAGTACCGCGTGTGGGCGTCATCGCCCGTGAACTGAACCAGCCGGACATCCTCTATGCCCCGCAGCTCGTTCTCGCTGGTGGGGAAGATGATGAGATCCGATACGGAAGACCGGGGATCCAGGCTGAGTTCGTAGTTGGACCGCGCCAGCCAGCGCATGCTTTCGATAACGCCGTTGAACTGTTCGGGATGCCCCTCTTCCCGCCACAGCGCTTGAATCGTTTCCTCGAGCTGGGTCAGCGTGAAATGCTCGGGCAGTCTGTCGAGCACGCGTTCGGTCGCGGGACCGTGGCTCACCATTTCGGTCAGTTTCCTGCGAAACAAAGGTTTCACGTAATACTGGTCCGGCGCTAGCCGAGTGCGGGCGGAATAAGGGCTTTGCCGGTCGAAGTGGATGCGGTGTTCGCTGTCAATCACTCCGGTCTGAAAGACCACGGAGGAAAGGTGTCCCTCCCCCGTGGCGCGGAAACTCATCACGAAGCGCAGGCAGCCTTGATCCAGTCCCGATTGATCCGGATGAGGCACAATGCTGGGATTGAATAGAGCGGCCGCTTCAATCGCATACTCCATCGTGAAATACGCCCCCACCAACAGACGGCGGATCCGGTCTTCATCGTAAGCCCGGTCCACATTCCGCCGCATGGTTTCGTAGTGTTCCTCGAACACACGTTCGAGTTCGTGGTGGCGCCGGCCGAATTGCTTCCAGACCCGTTTGTATTCCTCCGCGGCTTCCGCGCCGCTAAGCTGATCCACCAACTCGAAGACGCCGTTGATGCTGTGAGGCGGAGCAGAACCCAAAAGCGGGATCACCCGCCGGTGACTGCCCGCGATCTTGATGGGCAGACGTTCGAAGGTCTCGAAGCTTGACATGCGCGCGTGGGACGTCACTTGCGGCGCGGATTCGGTCATGGGCGTTCTCCTTGTTGGTCCATTATCTCCCACGGATTACTCGGCATGAGACGCACGTCCCCACTCACCGAATAAGGACGCCGCTCCAAGGAGGAGCAACATCCCCCTTGATCCCCCTTCGAAGGAGGAATAATTCGTACCGCCGGCATCTTGCCGGCACATAAGCCGCCTAGAAGGCGGCTCTACTATTCCCCCTTCCGAAGGGCCGGGGGATGTAAACACACGGCACACCGCCTTATTCGGCGATTGAGGGGCGCGTAGTATCCCCATGGTAGCGGACCCACCATGTTTGACGCGCCATTCCCGGAGAAATCGGCGGACGGTCATTCCCCGGGACGCGCGGGACTCCGGGCAGTCTCGGCCTCCGTGTCGATGGGCTCTTTTTCCGGGGTATCGTCCGCCAAGCCCGTGGCGAACTCGCGTTGGGCCTGATGCATGGCGAGCAAGGCGATCAGCCACGCCAGGGTGGACTCGGCCCCTTGGTTGAGATTAGGCCCATCCATATGCAACCCGTCGCGGCATCCCCCGGTGGAGGCGTCGTAGATGATGGACTCGAGGTCGTTATTGCCAAGGAACCAGTCAAAGAACCGCCGGGCCCAGTGATGCCACTTGTCCTCCCGGGTGGAGCGGTACGCCTCGCTGCACGCCTCGACCAGCGCCATCACATCGACCGGCTGTTGGTCAAA
>SKRY01000377.1 GCA_007118235.1 Candidatus Hydrogenedentota bacterium
ATCAAGGCATCCTGCTCCGACATGCCATGGCCATTGTCCGTCACTTCCACGGTCCGCCGGCCGGCCGCCACCAGCCGCACGGTGATGCGCGTGGCGTGGGCGTCGAGCGCGTTCTCGACAAGCTCCTTCACCACGGACGCCGGCCGTTCCACGACCTCGCCCGCCGCGATCTTGTTGGCGAGTTCTTCGGGAAGCACGCGCACGGGTGGCGTATGAACGTTTGTCATGCCGATGGAAGCCTCTTGTTGGGGGAAGTCCATTGTACGCAACGGGTCATGGGGGCCGCAAACGCGGCGAGGATTGCGTTTTCGAGCACTCCGGCGGCGCACATGTGGATTTCTCGGGCTCGTTTGGGTCATAATGCCCTCCAGAAGGCGGCGCGCGGAGACGCCGATGGCGCGCCGGGATGCATTTCGCATTTCTCCGGCGTCCGTCTCCATGCTCGCAACAGCTATTTCGCGGACAAACGTCCTTCCTTCCTCCCATGGAAATCATTCAGCGCCGTGAACTGTTATCCGTCCCATGACGGTTTGCGTGTCCATTGAGCCTGATCGGCGCCGGGAGGTGTTGCAGGGGCTCCAACACGCATCCGGAAGGGATGGCCCGACAAACAGAACGTGGCTGCCGCGCCTTGTTCGCGCGGTCCGCCATTGGATAGCAACGGACAAGCGGCGGAGGCGCCGTCTAGGAAACGCCTTGCAGCCCGCATGCAACCGGCGAGTGCATACCATGACAATACACGCGAATCACACCACCGATCTTGACCAACTCAAACAATTCGCGGCCGCGACGGCCGTGCAGCTCGTGGAAAACGGGATGGTCGTTGGCCTCGGCCACGGAAGCACGGCCATTCACGCCGTCCGGGGCATAGCCCAGCGATTAAAGGAAGGATCCCTGCGGGACGTGCGCGGCATACCTTGCTCGCGCCACATCCAAGGCGAGGCGGAGGCCTTGGGCATTCCACTGGTCAGCTTTGACGACATTGAGAGCATCGACATCACCATTGATGGGGCCGATGAAGTGGATACCCGCCTCAACGTAATCAAGGGAGGCGGGGGCGCATTGCTGCGCGAGAAAGTGGTGGCCCAAGCCAGCGTCCGCGAAATCATCGTGGTAGACGAATCCAAGCTCTCCTCACAACTCGGAAAGCATTGGCCCGTCCCGGTGGAAGTGGCGCCCTTCGCGATGCGCCCCGTGAGCGCGTTTATCGCGGAACTGGGCGGCCGCGCCCAACTTCGCGAAACGAGCGAGGACGTACCCCTTCAGACCGACCAAGGCAACTATATCCTGGATTGCTATTTCGGTCCCATCGCCAATCCGCAACAGCTCAGTCTCCAACTCAACGAAAAGGCCGGCGTGGTGGAACACGGGCTTTTCCTGAATCTGGTTAGCGAGGTCATTGTTGCCGGGGCCGAGGGCGTGCGCGTCCTGAAACCGGGCGGGAAGGCGTAACCCCGCCGCTATTTCCCCCTTGGAACCGATTTTCCGCGATTGCCAGAAGACCGGAGGCGTTTGAGGCGCCTCCGGCGCGTCGTTGGGCCTCCCGGCGCCCTTCACCTGAGCCCTCCCAGAAGCCGGGCATTCTCGCACCACCCCAAGCCCATTTGTGACAATGGCGTGCGCCGGCCGGCGCCCCATGTCTCGTGACCCGCCCCAAAAAGCACTTGACAAGACGGGCCTGTCCATGCGATAGTATTAATGACTAACCGGATAGTTATTTAAGGAGCCCGTTTCATGGCCTCATCTGTTCCGAAATGGCGCCGGCAACCCCACGAGCGCCCGGCCCAAATCCTGGACGCCGCCCTTGATGTGTTCGCGGAAAAAGGGTTTCACGAAGCCCGCATGGATGAGATCGCGGAGCACGCGGGCATCACGAAGGGCACGATCTACCTTTATTTCGAGAGCAAGGAGGAGCTGTTTCTCGCCATGGCGCGGACGGGATTCGCCGAGTGGGTGAACCTGTTGCCCCAGATCACGTTCGAGCCCGGCCAAGACCTCGAGGGATTGGGCCGGGATCTGGGCCGAACCTTTCTGGAAACCTTGGAGAATCCCCGTCTTGTGAAGCTGATTCCCGTGGTGCTGGGTGAATTGAACCATTTGCCGGCGCTGAAGCAAATCTACCACGAGGAAATCATGCCCAAGGCGAACTTCCACTTGGCGGAGTTATTGGAGTTTGGGATGGAGCATGGCGTGATAAAACGGCTGGACGCCGTGGCCGCCGCGCGGTGTCTGTTTGGCATGTATTTGGGCTTTATCTTGACACAGGAAGTGCTCGGGGCCAAGGAAATCACGCCCATGAGCCGGGAAACCATCGCCGATACGATAACCACGGTTTATTTCCGGGGTATTCTGGCGGAAAACGGAGAAATAGGGTGAGAAGCGACAAACCTGTCCCGGCGGAACCGCGGGGGCTTCCAGGTGGAACGGCCTGGCGCCTGCTCGGTTGCGCCTTGGCGCTATTGGCCCTGGGGTGCGAACCCCACGACCCCTCGCGCCTCTCGGTGACGGGCCTCATCGAGGGTGGCACGGTGGAGGTCGGCTCGTTAACGGGCGGACGGGTGGCGGAAGTCACCGTCCGGGAAGGCGAACGGGTCGCCGAGGGCGATCTCTTGCTCCGGCTTGAGGCGGATGAGGCCGAGGCCGCGGTTGAGGCCGCCGAAGCCCAGTTGACTCAGGCCGAGGCGGCGCTGCGCAAGGCGAGAACGGGCGCGCGGCCCGAGCAGCTCGCCCAAGCCGAAGCCGCCGCCGAGGCCGCCGAGGCCCAGTACGAACTGGCCGTGGAGGGCGCCCGGCGCGAAGAGATCGAAGGCGCCCGCGCCGCGCTGGAGGCCGCTGAGGCGCAACGCGATGACGCCCAATCGGATCACCGCCGTGCGGAGCGCTTGCTCGAACAAGAAGTCATCCCCGAACGGGACTACGAACAGGCTAAGCACCGCTACGAAGGCGCCGAGGCGCAGGTCCGGCAAGCCCGCGAGAAACTCTCGGGCCTGCAAAGCGGAAGCCGGGCTCAGGAAGTGCGCGGGGCGAAGGCGCAATACGATCAAGCCCAGGCCGCCTTGGACGAGCTGCGGGCGGGCGCGCGGGAAGAAGACATCGAATCGGCCGAGGCCGCCGTTTCCGCCGCCCGCGCGGACTTGCGAAAGGCCGAACGCGGCCTTCGGGAAACCCGGATCCATGCGCCGGGGGACGCCGTGGTCGAGTCGCTCGATCTGCGCAAGGGGGACCTTGTTTCCCCGGGCCCCGTGGCTCGCTTGGTCGACGCCGAGGATCTCACGCTGACCGTATACGTAAGCGCGTTGGCGCTGGGCCATCTCCACGTGGGCCAAACGGTGACCTTGACCACGGACAGCCACGGCGACGCTGCGTTCGAGGGCACGCTCGCCTACCTCGCGTCACGGGGCGAGTTCACGCCGCGTAACCTCCAGACCCAAGAAGAACGCGCCCAACAGGTCTTTGGCGTGAAGATCCGGACGCATTCCCACGATGGCAAGCTCAAGGCCGGCATGACCGC
>SKRY01000188.1 GCA_007118235.1 Candidatus Hydrogenedentota bacterium
GAGGCCAAACCGGCGAACACCGGGACTGCCACCGCGGCCACAAGGCCCTCTTTGCCCGCGAGGCGCGGAAGGATGGCAAGACGGTCAAGTGTGAGACGTAGCGGCGAGGTACTGAGTGCGCCCGGCCTGGCCATGAACCTGGGATAGCCCTCCCGCCATCCCCTCCCGCATATGAGTTGAGCTAGCCTTATGCGGGAGGGGATGTTTTGGCTTCCGCCGGACTCGTTCGCCGCTACATCAAAACTTTACGCCACTTTTGCCGGATGCTTGCGGTCGAGGACGTACACTCTCCATAGACGCGGCGGAAGCGTTTCTGTCGCGCCTGAACAAACCCGGCCGCATCCTTGTGCGGCCTGCACAACCCTAGAAAAGCGGCAACACTCGAAGAAGAGAGGAAATAACTAATGAAGACGAAACAGGCCCCAGTCAAGGGAACGCCGTGGAGTGCGAACGAATCCATCGGCACGAATGTGGTCGGCGCCAACGGGGAAAACCTGGGCCGTGTGGAAGACATTGTGCTGGATCGGAACGAGAGTCGCATTGCCTATGTGATCGTGTCGTACGGCGGGCTGCTTGGGTTTTGGGACAAGCACTTCGCGGTTCCGTGGGAGGCGTTTGGCCAGACCGCCAGCCGGGAACTTTCGCTGGCAATCGACCCGGAGCATCTGAAGAACGCGCCGGGCTTCGATAAGGGCACACTGCCAAATACGGCCGATCCCCTCTTTCATGAGGAAGTTCACTCGTTCTACAACGCCAAGCCCTACTCCCTGGAGCACCAGAAGAAGGCGCGTGCCGAGGATCAGGCCGGTGAACGCGCTTTCGATTGGGAGAGTTGGGTGAACCGTGAGGACGACACCACGTGGGCGCGCCGTTTGGACGAACTCATTGGAACGAAGATTGAAAACGCTCCGGGCGAGAGCATCGCCAAGCTAAAGGATGTGATCGTGGACTCGCGCGAGGCGCGGGCCGCGTACGCGGTGGTCTCCTTCGGCGGCACGCTAGGCTTCTCCGCGGATACGGCCGTCATTCCGTGGAACGCGCTCCGCCTCGACCTGGAGCGGGAAGTTTACGTGACCGACGCCACGCCTGCCCAGTTGGAGCAGGCCAAACTGAGCCACACCGAGTACCAGAATATTGAGAACCGGCAGTACGGCGAGGCGCTGCACGGCGTGTTCGGCACGCAGCCATTCTGGGAAGAGTTCGGCTATGAAGCCGAGAAGAATGGCGAGACGGTCGAGCTTGAGAAGTAGCGGCGAGGTACGGAGTTCGCCCGGCCTGGCCATAGACCCTGGGATAGCCTTTCCCGCCATCCCCTCCCGCATACACGTTGAGCTAGCCTTATGCGGGAGGGGGTGTTTTGGCTTTCGCCGGACTCGTTCGCCGCGACATGGCTTATACAGCGAGGCCGCCGTCATCCAAGAACAGGCGCGGCAGGCACAACTATTGAAGGACGGGGAGAATTTCTCACCGGTTGCTTCCGGCGCGTTTAGTTCTGAGAAGCAGACAAAGGAACCAAAACCGTAACGAAAGAATAGCCGAGAATGCTAACACTACTACACCGTCGGTGGCAGAACATACGGTCGAGCTTCTGGTTTTTGCCGGCACTGATCGTCCTGGGAGCGGTGGGACTGGCCGCTGTTCTGATCTGGATCGATATGACTGTCGATTTGGCTATTGCCGAGCGGTGGCCGCTGCTCTTCGGCGCCGGCGCGGATGGTTCGCGAAGCCTGCTCACCGTCGTCGCCAGTTCGATGATCATGGTGGCCGGGGTGGTGTTCTCTATCACGATCGTGGCCCTGTCGCTAACATCCAGTCAGTACACGTCGCGGGTCCTGGGCAATTTTATGCGAGACCGCAAGAATCAGGTGGTGCTCGGCGTGTTCGTCGGCATCTTTGCGTACTGCCTGGTGGTGCTCAGGGTGATTCGGGGAGTTGAAGAAGGGGGGTTTGTCCCGTCGCTGGCGGTGTTGGCCGGCTTGATCCTGGCGTTTGTCGGTGTCGGCTATCTGATATTTTTCATTCACTACATTTCGATATCCATCCAGTCGTCCAGCATTGTTGCCAAAGCTGCCCAGGAGACCCTCATTGCCGTGAATCACTTGTTTCCCAAAAGGCTTGGTGATGATGACGTTGAGGAAGACGCAGACAGCGACTTGGCGATGTCTCACGCGGATCAGACCTGGTTTGCCGTTCCGGCACAAAAGACCGGTTACATTGAAAGTGTCGACGGCGACGCGCTCTTGGTTTTGGCCTGCGAACGCGGGACCATCCTGCGCATGGAACGCGGCGTCGGCGAATTCGTCGTCGAGGGGATTCCGCTGATCTCCGTGGCCGGCCCGGGTGGACCGGACGACGACACGACGGACGAACTCAACGCGTCCTACGTCATCAGCCCCCATCGCACGATGGAACAGGATGCTGGCTTTGGCATAAGGCAACTCGTGGACATCGCGCTGAAAGGGTTGTCGCCTGGCATCAACGACACCACGACCGCGACGATGTGCGTGGACTACCTGGCGGCGATCCACGTCCGGCTTGCATCGGCAAAAATTGGGACTGCCCATCGCTTGGACCAGGGGGAGCTGCGCGTGATTGCCCGAGGCCCGAGCTTCGCGAGCCTGTTGGCCGAAGCCTTTGACCAGATCCGGCAGAATGCAGCGGGCAATGTCGCGGTTCTCACGCGGTTGCTTGAGAGTCTGGAGATCATTGCTGGCCAGACGGCGGACCTACGGCGAAGGCAAGCGCTGCGACAACAAGCGGAACTGATTGTCGCTGTGGCCGAGCGAACAATTGTGTCGCCGCACGATCGTGAAGACGTCGAAGCTGCCATGTTACGCCTGTCCCAAGTCCTTGCGATGGAAGATACGGCAACACCATGAGTACACTGCCCCGCCGCCGAGTCTTATCTCGAAACCTTGGCGCATGAATCGGGGACAGGTCACTGGGGTAGCCCTCCGCCTATCCCCTCCCGCGTAGAGGTTGAGCTTGCCTTAGGCGGGAGGGGGCTTCCGCCGGACTCGTTCGCCGCTACATCAAAACTTTACGCCATTTTTGCCGGATGCTGACGGTCGAGGACGTATACTTTCAATAGACGCGGCAGAGGAGCTTCTGCAGTGCGTGAACAATCCCGGCCGCACCGTATGCGGCGCCCGGGAACACCGCCGGCCGTCTTGAAGCCGGGAAGAAGGGAGCGCGAAATGAGCGAGGAACCGATTCTGTCCATTAAGCCCAGCCATTGGAACTACTTCTGGTTCTACGTCTTTGGGTGGCTGGTGATTCCGTTGATCATCGCCCTCGCGCGGCGCGCGTCGGTGACTTTTCACCTCTATCCCGGCTGGTTGGTGATGGAGCGGGGCGTGCTTTCGAAATCCTATCAGAAGCTTTTCTGCGACGATATCCGCACGATTTCCGTGCGGCAGTCCCTTTTGCAACGGATATTCGGAATCGGCGACTTGCTTATCGCCACGTCGGGGGACAAATGGGAGGCCACGATCCGAGGCGTGCCCGACCC
>SKRY01000308.1 GCA_007118235.1 Candidatus Hydrogenedentota bacterium
AGCCGTTGAAAGAGGATGGCTTTCAGATCCTGCTTATCGCGCCGCACGGACGCGCCTGAATTCAATGGCGGCTAATGCACATACTCTTAGTGTTCCTGTATTGGACTTCCTCGCGCGCAGGGTGGAATCAAACGCTCATACTGATATCAAGGAAGAAGAGAACGTCGGTACCTCTGACGAGGAGCTTCGAGGGGCCATTCACGATTGTAAGTATAGAGTTGCGGAACGCTTGAACAAGTATATTTTTCGGGAGACGCTTTGTGGGATTGCCATCTTACTAGCTTACAGGGTCACAAATATGGCCTCAAAGTACCACAATATACCTCAAGATGATTCAATGGATATTTACCGTCGCTGTGTGGGTGAAGCTATGGTGATTTTGGGGTCAGACCGTTTGAATGATCTGGTGGATTCAGGCGCGTGAAGCACTATGGCCGCCCTTTCCTCGCCCTTCGGGCCGAAGCCCCATTGAAAGAAGCCCCCCTTGGCTAACAATAGCTTGGCCAAGGGGGGCGTTTCTTTGCTTCGTGGTGGGCTTCTACGCTTTTGACAAACGCCAACCTCTTATATCTGAGCTTTATCGGTTCCGTACGGCGGGCCTATCGTATGCTCAATTCTCCTATTCGTCAGGGTCCCGTTGGAGGGGATGTCCCATTCGTTGTTGAACTTGCCGATCGCATCACAAGCTGCGGCAAGTGTAAGGGGCGCCGCCGTTAAGCGCCTGAGCTGGGAGAGGGTCCTTCCTTGCCGGTTTCCGCCAGCACGGCTTGCAGATGAGGTAGAACCTCGGCGTATTCTTCCAGGGCGGCGCGGCCCGCCTCGGAAAGCGCATAGACGCCGCGCTCCACGCGGGTGAACCAGCCATAGACGTTGTCATAAAGGATGGGCAGCGTCTTGGGCCCCGTGCCCCGGACGCGGAGATTCTTCGGCGCGTCCGGTCCCCTTTCGGAGAGGGCCAGCGCCACGAGTAGGGCGTTCTCGCGGTAGGCCGTGAGTAGGGGGCGCTTGTTGCTTCCCCCGGTGTTGCCGTCCATGCGCCGCCCCGCGGCCTCGGCCAACACGGCGCGCGAGGCGCGATGGTTGCGTTTGCGCTGGAAGGGCTCGGGGTGAAACACGACTTGGACGCGGCGGCCCCGGCCGCTCGTCACCCAGATGAGCCCGAGTTCCAACCGCCGAAGGAGATGGCGCACCCCCCGCCACCGCTTGACGGGTTTCTCGGGCCGGGGCACGGCCACGTAGACGTTGGGCGTGAGCTTCTGCCGGGTGGCGGCTTGCGCGAGCAAATCCACGTTCAACCGGCGCTTCAGCTCCACCACGATGAACTCATCGTCCCCCCGCGTGGCCACGAGATCACAGTCATGGACCTCGCTGCGCACGGTATAGCCCTGCTTTTCGAGATAATCCCGCACGGGTCCGGCGAGATCGCGTTCGAGGGGCGCGGTTGGTGGACTCATTCCTATTGATTGCCTCCCCCATGGTGCATGACGATTTGCGCGGAGTGTATCATTGGACGCGGCCGCCGCGCCAATGAGCGGCTGGTCGCGGCCCCTTTCTGGAACAAAACAGTCCATCACTGTGTTTACTTTTCGTATGAGAGGGGGTTCTGGGCGAGGGTTACCGGCAAGAAAGCCGAACGTAATAAATCCACACAGGAGAAGCATTATGACCGGTTTGACCCCCGCCGCCATTGACGCGCTGAAGACGAAACTCGCGGGCGAGATTGTTCTTCCGGGGAACGACGGCTACGACAACGCGCGGGCGCTTTGGAATGCGATGATCGACAAGCACCCCGCCGTCATCGTACAGTGCGCCAACACAGCGGACGTGGTGCAAGCCGTGAACTTCGCCCGGGACAACGGCGCGCCGCTATCGGTCCGGGGGGGAGGGCATAATATCGCTGGAAGCGCACTGTGCGACGACGGTGTCGTGGTTGACCTCTCCAAGATGCGAGCCGTGACCGTCGACCCCGCGGCGCGGCGGGCGTTCGTCGAAGGGGGCGCCAGAGTCGCGGATGTCGACGCCGCCACCCAGGCCCACGGCTTGGCGGCGCCCTTGGGAATTCATTCCCCCACCGGCGCTGGGGGGCTCACGCTGGGAGGCGGATTCGGCTGGCTTAGCCGCAAGCATGGTCTCGCCATAGACAACCTGATCTCCGCCGAAATCGTTACTGCGGCGGGCGAGGTTGTGCGGGCCAGCGAGAATGAGCATCCCGATCTCTTCTGGGCGCTTCGGGGCGGCGCGGGCAACTTTGGCGCCGTGACCCGGTTTGAGTTCCAGGTCCATCCCGTTGGACCGGACGTACTGGGCGGACTCATCGTCTATCCGCTCGCCGGGGCGAAGGTGATGTTGCAGGCTTACCACGAAATCGCGATGATGGCCCCCGAGGAAATGTCGGTTTGGGCCATCTTGCGTCAGGCCCCTCCCCTGCCGTTCCTTCCCAAGGAATTTCTTGGCATGGCGGTCATTGTGTTCGCGGTGTTCTACGCGGGTGACCCAGAAGAAGGTAGGAGCTTTATTGAGCCCATGCGCCAAATGACAGGGGTGCTAGGCGAGAATGTGGCGGTCCAACCCTATACCCAGTGGCAACAGGCCTTTGATTCTTGGTTTGTGACCGGGGCGCGCAACTACTGGAAGTCCCACAACTTCTCCGCCTTCGACAATAGGCTGCTGGACATCATCATCGAGTACATCGAGTCCCTGCCATCGCCGCGATTCGAGATACTCGTAAGCTCCCTGGGCCGGGCCACCACGCGGGTCGCGCCCGGGGCCACGGCCTATGCGCATCGCGAGGCTCACTTCGTGGTGAACGTCCATGGCCAATGGGAAGACTCCGCCGATGACGAACGGTGTATCGCCGTGGCGCGGGAATTCTATGACCTCGCGGCGCCCTACGCCGATGATGGCGTCTACCCCAATTTCCTCGCCGCCGATGAGGGGGATCGCGCGCGGGCGGCCTACGGCCTCAACCATCGCCGGCTTGCCGAAATCAAACGAACGTACGATAGCGCCAACCTGTTCCAGGGAAATCCCAACATCAAACCCGCCGCGGAATAGGGGCCACGCACAGCCCCAACGCTCCAGGCTATTGCGGTTATGCCTTCCAAGAGGCCATAATAACGCAAACATCCGGAACACAAACACAAACCATGCGAGGAACGCCCTGGACGTGCGTGTTGTATTTTCTCTAGGAATCGGGTTACTCATCTCAGCCGCCGCCTTGGGGCAGATTGCGCCGAATGTCATTTATCAGCCCGGAGGCGGCAATTTCACCGTCACACCATCGACACCGGTGGTGCTGGCGGATGACGCGACGGAACATGAGGTCCGGCAGGTTCGCCGGTTGCTGGCCGAGGCGGAGCATGATCTCCCATTGATCGCCGCACGCAATCACGAGCCGGGCGCCCCCGCTGTATACATCGGGGAGCCTGGGCGGCATGAGGCGCTGAACCGGCGGGAGGTGCGCCGGGAATGGGATAGCGTGGAGGAACCCT
>SKRY01000010.1 GCA_007118235.1 Candidatus Hydrogenedentota bacterium
GCACCTCGGGCGCTCCGGCCGCCATCGCCGCGGCCCGGGAAGGCGCACGCGTCTTGGTCATCGAGTATCAGGCGGGGCTGGGAGGAACGGGTACACTGGGCATGATTGGAAGCGCCTGGTACGGACGCGACGATGGCTTTAGCGCGGAAGTGCCCTTTCCAAGAGAAGACAACATCACCATAGAGAATAAGATGGAGTGGTACCGCCGCGAAATCCGAGATGCCGGAGGGGACATCTGGTTTGGCGTGCTGGGATGCGGCGCCTTTCTCGAAGGCGAACGAGTCCGGGGCGCCGTGGCCGCTACTCCTTGGGGACGAGGCGTTGTGTTGGCGGATGTGGTGATTGACGCCACGGGTAACGCCGATATCGCGGGGGCCGCCGGAGCGGAGACGCTGTACGGCGCCACCGAGGATGGCGAGATAGCCATGCAAGGCGCTGGGTTGCCGGAACGGCCGCCTTACGCGCAATACGTCAACACGGACTATCTCTTGGTCGATGAGTTGGACATGGTGGATGTGTGGAGCACACTGACGGGCGCCCGTCTGGCCATGAATCAACAAGCGTTCGATTCCGGTACGCTGCTGCAAGTGCGCGAACGCCACCGCATTCGCGGCGAGCATGTCATGACCTACCTCGACCAGATCGCGGGGCGTACCTACCCCGACAGCATTGTGTTGTCCCGGAGTTCGTATGACTCTCACGGCTATCCCAACCATCCTTTCTTCGCGTTGATGCCGCACACCGAGCAATCGCTTGTGGCGAACCAGCCGGCCCCGGGAGGGGAGGCGTACACGCCGTACCGGTGCCTTTTGCCGGCGGAACTGGATGGGATACTGGTCATCGGCTTGGGGATCAGCATGGAGCGTGACGCCTCGGCGTTGATGCGCATGCAGCATGACATCGCCAACCAAGGCTACGCCGCCGGAATCGCCGCCGTGATGGCGGTGGAGAACGGCATCGTCCCCCGGGACATTGATGTTCGCGCGCTTCAGCGCCATCTGGTGGATGCCGGAAATATTCCAGAGGACGTGCTCGATCACGAGGATTCCTTCCCCCTGCCGCCGGTGGAGGTTGCGCTGGCCGTCGACGAGATGGTCAGCGAGGATCGCGATCAGGCGTGCCGCGCCCTGGCCCGGGTCATGGCCCACCGCGCCGCAGCCCTGCCCTTCCTTCAACTGGCGTATGAAGCCGCAATCGGAGAGGCGCGGCTGCGCTACGCCAAGCTTCTTGGGTTCTGGGGGGAAGAAAGCGTGGCGGATGATTTGCTTCAGGCGCTTGAAGACCGGGAATGGGACGACAAGATATACCAAGGACGGATGGCGGAATACGCCCACAACTTCACGCCTGTTGACACGTTGTTGCTCGCGTTGGCCTACAGCGGCGATGACCGGGCATTACCGGTTGTCTTGGACTGGATGGAATCGCTGGACGCATCCGTTACCCTGTCGCATCATCGTGCCGTAGCGCTTGCGCTTGAGCACATCGGCTCCCCGGAGGCGGCTGAACCGTTGGCCCGCTTGTTGGAGAGGCCCGGCATGTCGGGCCACGTAATGACCGGTGTTGAGAAGCTCCACAATGAGGACCGCGAGAAACGGCGACGCAAGGGACCCCTGCGAGAGATTGTGCTTGCTCGCGCCCTATACCGGTGTGGCGATCATGAGGGAGTGGGAGAGCGCATTCTAAAGGAGTACACCGGGGACGTGCGGGGGTTGTTCATTCGTCATGCGGAGGCTGTCCTTGGAGATGGATGAGGTGGCTTCGTTTGGGATGCGCGGTAGTTACCGAGGGAAACGAGCTGTCGCCAGCCAGAATTTGGGCGGTGAAAACAGCCGGCTAACCATGTTATCGTACGTTTCAAACAGGCGTTGTCCCACGGACGGCGCCAAAACATTGCGTCGTGGAATCAAAGGAGGAAAGAGCTAATGATGAGACGTGTGTTCAAGGCGGCCATTGGGGCCGCGGCATGCTGTGTGGCGCTATCGGCATGGGGCGCGGAAGGAGCTTTCGTCAATGAGTCGGCGCGCGACCTTCCGATCGCCCACGAAGTGGATGTGGCGATTGTGGGCGGGGGAACGGGCGCCGTGGCGGCGGCCATCGAGGCGGCCGAGGCGGGCGCCAGCGTTTTCCTTGCGGCCCCCTATTCCTATCTTGGCGATGATATGACGGCCACGCTGCGGCTCTGGCTTGAAGACGGAGAGATCCCCGAGCATCCGTTGGCTCAACGCCTATTCGATGACGAACAGGCGAAACCCAGCGCTCATGGGCTGGCGTTCAGTTATGAGACGGACATCCCCAGCGGGGGACAGCACCTCGACACCGATCCCCCTTCGCGCTTGACGAACGGCGAATGGGGCAGCGCGCAGTACGAAAGCGTCCAATTCAATGGGGATGTGACGATCACGGCGGAGTTGGACGCGGCTGAGGAAATCGATGAAGCCCGTGTGGTGGTGTACCGCCGCGACGAGACCACGTCGGGAGGCAGCGGATTCAACGTGGAGCGCATGGTGGTCTCCATCAGCGATGATGGAGAGACTTGGACCGAAACCGCCGATTTGGAAGGGGAACCTGGCGCCGGTACGGACTTTTACACGTTGATTGCGCCGATTGAGGCGGAGACCCGCTACGTGCGGTTCGAGATAACCAAACCCGAGGACTACGAACGCATTCTGCTCGGTGAAATCGAACTCCTTGGCGCGGACGCCGCCTCGGCGCCCATCGCCATGCCGCGGCCGATGCACGTTAAGAAGACGTTGGACGAGGCCCTGCTGGAGGCCGGCGTTGAATATCTGTATAGCTGCATGGTCGCGGATGTACTCCGCGACGCCAACGGAGAAGCGGCCGGCATCGTCGTCGCCAACCGTGCGGGCCGGCAGGCGGTCGTGGCCAAGACCATCATTGATGCGACGAGTCGCGCACAGGCAGCCCGCTTGGCCGGAGCGGAGTTCAGCGAGTATCCGGCTGGCATGCACACGTTCCGGCGCACGGTCATCGGCGGCGAACCGCAAGAGGCCGAAGGCGTGGAGACCCGCATCGTGGAACCGCCCTTCCGGCGGGGAGGCGATCGGTTCGATGTGATTGAATACACGCTGGAACTCCCCATGGAAGACGCCAGTTATCCTTCGTGGATGGAGGCGGAGCAGCAGGCCCGCACCATGACGTATGACCCCGCGCAGGAATGGGCCTCGGATGTTCTGTTCCAGATTCCACCCGATTCCATGCGCGCTCAAGAACCCTTGGATGGCGCCTGGCCGGGCGCGGCCGAAGCGCCGTTGGGGGCTTTGAAGCCCGAGGGCGTGCGCGGCATGTATGTGCTGGGCGGATGCGCCGATGTCCCGCGTGAGTACGCCGGGGAGCTTTTGCGCCCGTTGGCGTTGATTGAGCTGGGCGCTCGCGTGGGCGCGGCGGCGGCGCAAGAAGCGAGCGCCATGGAGGCCCTCGAAGGCGTGCAACTCCCCGGCGATGAGACTGGCTCGCCCGCGGCGCCGGGTGA
>SKRY01000081.1 GCA_007118235.1 Candidatus Hydrogenedentota bacterium
CAGTTGGAACAATACAGCACACGGCTGAGGGAATTGCGCCAAGCGCTTAATGTGGACGCGGTCAAGAGTCAGATCGCCGAACTCGAGGCGCACATGGGCGCTCCGGGGTTTTGGGACGATCCCGAGACGGCGCAAAAGCAGCTCCAACAACTCAAGAGTCTTCGGGCCATTGTTTCCGCTCCCGATGAGCTTCAGAAAGAACTGGAGGACGCCCAATTCCTGATTGAGCTGGCGCAGTCGGAGGATGAGGACTCCATGGCCTCGGACATCGAAGACGCCGTGACTCAGATTGGGCAGAGGCTGCAGCGCCTCGAGATCAACAGCCTCTTCAGCGATCCGCGGGACAACAACGACGCCATTGTCAGCATCCATCCCGGCGCGGGCGGCACCGAATCGTGTGACTGGGCCGAGATGCTGTACGGCATGGTCATGCGTTGGTGCGAGCGGCAGAATTACAGTGTGGATCTGCTTGACTACCAACCGGGCGACGAAGCGGGGCTAAAGAGCGCCACGCTCAATGTCTCGGGACCGTTCGCATTTGGCCATCTGAAGTCCGAGGCGGGCGTCCACCGGCTGGTGCGCATCTCGCCCTACGACTCCGCCAAACGGCGGCACACCTCCTTTGCCGCGATTGAGGTGTTGACTCCGGTCAACAAAGACATCGAAATCGAGGTGAAGGACGAGGACCTCAAGGTGGATGTGTTTCGCGCCAGCGGACCGGGAGGGCAAAAGGTGAACAAGACAAGCTCGGCGGTGCGGCTTACCCACGCCCCATCGGGCATTGTCGTGGCGTGCCAGAGTGAACGTTCCCAGCACCGCAACCGGGACGTGGCCATCGATTTGTTGAAGGCCAAGCTGTACGACATTGAAATCAAGAAGCAGGAAGCCGATCTGGAGGCCCAGCGCGAAGGACAACAAGACGTGGCTTGGGGCAGCCAAATCCGGAGCTATGTGCTTCATCCCTATCAGATGGTGAAGGACCACCGCACCGAGGCGGAAACCGGCAACGTGGACCGCGTGCTGGAGAATGGCGAGATCGACATGTTTGTCGAAGCCTATCTGAAGTGGCAACTCGAACGGAAAGGCGCCAAGTAACGCTCATGGACTCCACCGAACACCATTCGACCGAGCAGGACCTCATCCAGCAGCGGATCGAGAAGCTGGAACGCTTCCGCGCGCGCGGCGATGAGCCCTTCAAGTACACTTTCGAGCGCACGGGCCCCATCGCCGAGGCGCGCCAACGGTTCGAGGCGGCGGAAGCAGAGGCGGGCGATGACGGCGAGGGCGAACGGATCACCGTGGCCTTGGCCGGCCGCATGGTCTCGTTCCGGAGCCACGGCAAGAGTTCCTTCGCCGATCTGCGCGACCAGAGCGGGCGCATCCAGATTTACTTCAAGAAGAACGATATCGGCGACGACGCCTATGAGGCGCTTCACGACTTGGATCTCGGCGATTTTCTTGGCGTCCACGGCTACCTGTTCCTGACCCGCACCGGCGAGATAACGGTTCATGTGGAGCGTTACGAGATTCTGACCAAGTCGCTCCGGCCGCTGCCCGAGAAGTACCATGGGCTCAGCGACGTGGAAACCCGCTACCGGCGGCGCTACCTTGACCTGGTGGCCAATCCCGAGGTGATGGAGCTGTTCCAAAAGCGGGTGCACATGGTGGATGCGCTGCGGAGACTGCTGGTGGCGGATGGGTTCGTTGAGGTGGAAACGCCCATGCTGCACCCCATACCCGGCGGCGCCACCGCCCGGCCCTTCGTCACGCATCACAACACGTACGACCGCAACCTCTACCTGCGGATCGCGCCCGAGCTGTATCTCAAGCGCCTTATCGTGGGCGGCTTCGAGCGGGTCTTCGAGATCAACCGCTCCTTCCGGAACGAGGGCGTGGACACCCGCCACAATCCCGAGTTCACCATGCTGGAACTCTACGAGGCCTATCAGGATTATTGGGGGTTGATGGACCGCACGGAACACCTGTTGGCCGGTGTGATGGAATCCGCCGTGGGCGGTCTGCAATTCGAGTATCAGGGCCGGTCCATCGACGCCGCCCTGCCCTGGAAGCGGATCGGGTTGCACGACGCCATCCGCGAATTCGCCGGGATTGATCTCGAAAGCAGCCGGGACCGCGAGGACGCGGCCGCGAAGGCCCGGAGCATAGGCATTGAGGTGGAGCCCGCCATGGGGTATGGCAAAATCGTGGACGAGGTGATGAGCGAACGGGTTAGACCCCATCTCGTCAATCCCACGTTTCTTTACGACTATCCCATCGAATTGTCCCCCTTGGCCAAGAAGAAGCGGGACAATCCGGCCCTTACCGAGCGCTATCAGGCGTTTGTGGGGGGACTGGAAATCTGCAACGCCTTTTCCGAGCTGAACGATCCCATCGATCAGCGGGAACGGTTCGAGGCGCAACTGCGCCAGCGCGAACAAGGCGACGACGAGGCCCAACGGCTTGACGAGGACTTCATCATGGCCCTTGAAGCCGGCATGCCGCCCACGGCGGGCTTGGGCGTTGGCATCGATCGCCTCGCCATGCTCATCACTAATTCAGCCTCCATACGGGAAGTCATCCTGTTTCCGCAGTTGCGCGGCCGATGACCCACGTGCGAGAAGTTCATGCGTTTTGAATCCTTTGTGGCCCTGCGTTATCTGCGGGGCAAGCGAAAGAACCGCTTCGTCAGTCTGATCACCGTCATTTCCATTCTGGGCGTGTCGGTTGGGGTGATGACGCTTATCGTGGTGATGAGCGTCATGTCCGGCTTTGACGACGCCTTGCGAGCCACCATCATCGGTAATCGGGCCCACCTCACCGTCGAGAGGCCGTTCGGCCAGATCCACGACGTGGACGGCTTCATCGAGGAAGTGAAGGCGGCCAATCCCGAAGTCGTGGCGGCGGGCCCCATCATACAGGCGGAGGCCCTGCTGCGATCCCGGACCATGTATGGCGATGGCGCCGCGACGGGCGCGTTCATTGTGGGCGTGGATCCCGAGCGTGAACAAGAGGTCACCCAGCTCGCGGAGAACCTCACCCGGCAACGCGGCCGCACGCATGGGGCGGGGGAGCTTCCGGGGGATAGGGAGATTGTGCTCGGCTATCTACTGGCGAACCGGCTCGGCGCGCGCCTTGGGACGGACATCGAGGTGATTACGGACGCCGATCGAAGCGTGTCGCCGTTCCATCCCGGCGGGCGCGGCCGTTCAGTATGGCTCTCCGTGAGCGGCATATCCCAGGCGCAAATGTCGGACTTCGATACGCTCTACGCCTTCGTGGACATCCCGACGGCCCAAATGATAACCGGCCGCGAGGGTGTGGACGCCGTCCACCTGCGCCTCACGGACGCCTTCCAGGCCGATCCCGTCGGGCAGCGCATCGAACAGCAACTTGGCTACGCCACCACCACCTGGTACGAGGGCCAGCGCGCGTTCTTCGAGGCCCTCCAGCAGGAGAAGGTGGTGATGTTCATCATCCTCGTGTTCATC
>SKRY01000161.1 GCA_007118235.1 Candidatus Hydrogenedentota bacterium
CGGGGTTTGAAACCCGGACCGCCTCCCTGAGCAATCCCCACGGCCGCGTGACGCTGGAGCCGGTGAGCGGCGGCGCGCTGCACGGCAAGGTCATCGCGCTGGATCCCGCGTTCGGCGGGCGGATGCTGGGCGCCGTGGGCCCCAGCGGAAACCGCGCGGCGGACGTGAACCTCGCCGTGGCGAAACGGCTGGCGGCGCTATTGCGCGAAGCGGGCGCCAAGCCGGTGCTGACGCGAGGAGGCGACGAGGAAGCGACGGATCTCCAGCGGATTATCCGCGCCGAGGCCGAGAACCCCGATTTATACGTGCGCGTAAGTTTTGGCGAGAGCGAGGCCGGTCCGCAACGCGCCGTGGAGGACCCCTATGCGCCCGTGGCGTCGCGGGCCTTCATCGCGCACTATCCCGGCAGCACGGGGGGCAGCCGGCTCGCCGAGTTGCTGGGCCGTCAGCTCGGCATCGCCAACTTCACGGAATCCCATACCTACGTCTTGCAACAGACCAGTTGTCCCGCCGTCATTGTGCAACCCGCCGATTTGGGCAACGGCGAAGCCGAACAACGCTACCGCGCCGCGGACGCCCAGCGGGAAACCGCCGAGGCCATGTACCAGGGCTTGGCGGCCTATTTCCAATAGCCGCAGCCGCGTCGATGTGCGCGAACTCAGGAGCTAAATTCATATGACCGACAAACACCAGATGGATGCAATCTACCGCGACCTTTCGCCCGAGGAAATCCCTTGGAACATTGAGACGCCACCGGCTCTTCTGGTGGAGTTGGCCGAATCGGGCTGGGTGACGCCGTGCGACGCCGTGGACCTGGGATGCGGAGCGGGGAACTATGCGGTGTGGTTTGCCTCGAAAGGCTTTCGGATGACCGGCCTGGACCTCTCCCCTCAGGCGATAGAGCTGGCGCGACGAAATGCGGCCGAAAAGGGCGTCACGTGCCAGTTTATGGCCCGGGACATGACCGGCGTTGTGGAGGATTTTGACGGGGCCTTTGATTTCGCCTACGACTGGGAGGTCCTCCACCACGTCTTTCCGGAGTATCGCGAACAGTACGTCCTGAATGTCCACCGGATGCTCCGGCCGGGTGGCAAGTATTTCTCGCTGTGTTTCAGCGAAGACGAATCCCCCAGCTTCGGCGGCGAGGGGAAATACCGGAAAACACCCCTTGGGACCACGCTGTACTTTTCCTCCGAACAAGAGCTGCGCGAACTGTTCGAGCCGTGGTTTGTCATTGAGGACCTTCGCACGGTCGAGACCGAAGGCAAAAACGGCTCCCACGTCTGCGTAAAGGCGCTGCTTTCAAAAAGAGAAGTGCGCTCCCCAAATTCGCCGCGCCATTGATGGCCGGTGAAAGGGTGGTTATGCCGGCGAGGGGCAAATCAAGGACGACGACTACTCCGCAAGGACACGGCGCGCTGGCCGAACGCCGTTCGCCCAGACATCAATCGCCGGCGCATCCCGGCGAGATGACTACTTCTTTCTCAAAATACGTCAGGCCTTCCCGGGAAAATGGGACATGAATCCTTTATTCGGGTATGACTGGCTGTATCCAGGCCTTTTCGCGTTCGCCTTCAACGAAGTAGTTCTCTTTCTCCTTTGAGGAGATAATCTTGGCCCGCACGTAGATTTCGTCGCCGGTCATCTCGTAGACGGCGTGGCTGTCCTGGACTTCTTCCAGCACGGCGCCGATATCGTCACTGTAGCGCTTGGTTGTGGCGATGGGTTCGCCATCGCCGTCGAGCACTTCCTCTCGCGATGGGTCGTAGCCCTCGCGTGTGCCGATGAACTGAATGGTGTAGCTCACGCCGGGCTCGGGATCCACGGCAACGGAGAATTTCCCGTCCTCGAAGCTGATTTCGTGCATGGTGACGCCGGTGCTGGAGTAGAAGTCGCCGGCCTCAAGGGCTCGAATAATGTGCTCCGGGGTGAGGAACCGTGAACGCACCTTCACCCAGCCGCGGCCCGGGCGCGCCACATCGCTTTCGCTGTCCTCGTAGTGGTGCGCGTCGTCGGTCGCAAGGCCGTAGACGGCGCCTAGGCCTTCCTCGGCCAAGCGGCGGGTCAGGACGATATCCCACATGCGATCGAGGCCGATATGCGTGTCGTCGCCGAAATTCGCCACCCCACGGTGACCGTTATAGACCTCGAAGAACTGAAGATTCTCGACGGGGACCATGTCCTCGGCGGTGATGGCCCAACGCCAATTGGGATGGTTGAGGTGCGGGAGCATGGGCCGGCCTAGGCGGGCGCGCTGGTCGTATACGGCGTCGACATTGATTTGGATCGTGTCGGAGACGGTTTCACCGGTTTCGGGTTCAATGACCTCGAAAATGTTCGTGGCGTTGACATGAACGTTGTGGGTCCCCTCGGTAATCTCCTCGGCCTCGATGAGAAGGAATTCGCCGGCCCGCTCGAATAGGCTCCGGAACTCGTTGAGCGGCTTTAGCCGGACTTCCAGGTCTCCGTCTTCGTTGACCCGTGTTTCCACCCAATCCCCGCCGAAGCGCTCCCTGTACAACTCGTAGACGTCTGTTCCGCCAGCGCGTTGCGTGTAGCGGTTCGTTTCGGGATCAATCCAGAACTGCCCACGGGATAGGATGTTGTGGTCGGACAGGGCGAGGAAGTGATACCCATGTTGCACGTACCAATCCACGATCACCTCGGGAAACTGGTCGCCGTCGCTCCACAGCGAGTGGGTGTGCAGGTTGCCTTTCCACCAGTAGTATCCGTCTCCCGCCGGTTCGGGCGCGGCGTAGGGGTTCGTGTCCTCGTGGTAGGAGTAGTCCGTGGTCATGTGCGTGTGCGGATTGTGGCCCGGAGAATGATCATGCCCTGGATGGGCCCAAACTTGGGCGGCTCCGAGCAGCATCGCCACGGCGGCGAGCCCCATGGGGGCGCTCATCCTGCGCATCGAAGTCCGTGTGTCGGCGAGGTCTTTCTTGAAGCTGTGCATTGTTCTTGTCCCTCCATACATGTCGAACCGGTGTTGTGAGCGTGGGGTTGTTCTGAAACTAGCGCAACCAACCGGCCTACTGGATGGAAGGTGTAACAACACGCCGTGACCCGCGCATTCCCCATCCCTCTTCCCCCGGCAAGTCCCGCTCAGCCCGCGGCCTCCGGGGTCTGGTTATGGTCCAGCTCGATCAGATCCAGCGAAATCCCTTCCGGAACAAGGAGGTCCGTGAGGGAACTGCCCAGCTTTCGCTCGTAAGCTTGATAGTATTCCAAGGCCTCGTCTCTTCGGCCCGACTGGCTCTTGAGGTACATGTAACGGGAGTAGGCGTGGCCGGCGCGCACGTAATCGCGTTGGGTTTCGGTGAGTTGGGCGAGGTAGCGATCGGTTTCGGGGGGCACAGCGGTGCGCAGGCGTTCGTAGAAGTCTTCGCGATACGCGCCGATGAGAAAGCGCGCCTCGCCGGTCCGCGCCAGGCGGTGGGTGCGTGGGGCCAAGTATTCGA
>SKRY01000171.1 GCA_007118235.1 Candidatus Hydrogenedentota bacterium
ATCCATTCGTGCGCGCGCTCCACCCGCTCCCGAGGATCGGGCGCAATCATCGCCGCAATCCCGACGGCTGCGAGCACGCCAACGACCGCCAGGAGCGTTAGGGTGTGCGCCGAGACTTTTGGACGAAGCTTCTTCGCTTCAATGACCATGTGTGCGAAGGTCCCGAATTGCAGCGTGATAACGACAAGTGTCATGGCGAGGTAGGCGTAACCGATGGCCCCCGGCGCGAACGGCGGACGGAGCCACGCATGGTAGAGGGTGTGCGCCACGACGAGGTAGAAGATCACGTAAGCCCCGGTCATTTGGAGCCACTTCCATTGCTTGATGCCAAGGAACTTCATGGCTTTGCCGGACGAAGTTACCGCCAAACTCAGCCCCCACGCGATGGCGATCAGTCCCATCAGATCCCCGGGCCGCATCGGGAGCACTTCCCACTCGCGGCCACGCCAGACCAGCAGGCCGTGAAGAATCGACAGCACGATGAACCAAACCCCGAGTTCGCCCCTCCATCGGAACGGAATCCCATAGGGAAGTTTGCGCAGGTAAGGTTTCCACCAGAGCCTCATCATTGGGCCGATGATCATCACCAGGAACAGCAGCACGAATGCCGCGGCTGCGGTCGCCTGATTAAGGGTCATGTCGCTCCGCCAGAAGAGCGCGGTCAACACGAAGGCCAGAAGCGCGACGACGATGTGATACGTCAACCTATTCCGGCCGTCAACGATTTCCTTAGGTTCTCTGTGCGCCATAAACGACTACTCCGGATATGAGTGGTAAGGGTGTTCGGAAGGGGGGAGTTTGCGCGCGTACCCGTCCGAACCCGTGGCTGTCCCTATTGTTCCAGCATCCACAAAACA
This sequence comes from Candidatus Hydrogenedentota bacterium, assembly GCA_007118235.1. Taxonomy (GTDB): domain Bacteria; phylum Hydrogenedentota; class Hydrogenedentia; order Hydrogenedentales; family SLHB01; genus SKRY01. The sequence continues at coordinate 858 of SKRY01000171.1, forward strand.
GCGTTGACATCCCGGAATGGCTGTTCAAGGGGATGTAAACGGGTTTTCAGGCGCTCAATGCCTGCAAGCGCTCCAATAGCGGACGAGATTCATTCGGAATGATCCAGCTTGTAGCCGAGTTCCTCGAAGATCCGCTGCCCCGTTTCCGAAGTGGCCAGCTCCATGAACTTCTCGGCCGCGTCGCGATCCACGGCATGCGTAAGCAAACACAGCGTCACCCGTTTCTCGGGGAAACTGACATCGGGCGGCCTTACCATGTCGAGTTGATCCTGATACGACGTGGCGATAAAGCTCCACACCATGGCCGCGTCCACATGGCCCGACACCAGGGCCAGCGCCACCTCATTATGCCCGCGCGCTTCCATGGCTACGTTATTCTGGAACTCTTCGAGGAGCCCCATTTCCTCGAAGGCCTCGTGGATGAGTTGGCCGGCGGTGGCATATCGCGGATCCGGGATTGCGACGCTCAGATCCCGTGTGGCGAGGTCCTCCATGGTCTCAATGCCGTCCGGATTGCCCGGCGGCACAACGATGATCGGCTCGATATGGCCCACTACTTCGTAGTATTCCAGCAAGCCCTTCTCTTCGAGCAACTCCGCGTAGGGGTCATGGGGGAGATAGAGGTCGCCTCGTTGGCCCAGTTCGATGCTGGAGAGCAAGTCCGCCGAGCCGCCAAAATTCAGCCGGACGCCTATGCCGTAGCGCTCCTCGAACTCCTCGGCGAGCGCCTCGGCCGCGGGACGCATCGAGTTGCCGCAGTGGATAAACAACTCCCGATCTGCGTCACGCGCCGCCTCTTCCGCGTCTGGATCCACCGGTGTTTCAGAACACGAGACGGCAAGCAGCCCGGCCGCCGCGAAAAGAAACGCCACTCCCGTTATCCGCAAGGTGAGATTGAATGTGTTTGCCTTTCGTGATGTTTGCATCGTTTCCTTATACCTCCGTTGCCGCGCACCGTAAGAAGCGCGCTAACTTGTGTGTAACCGGCGGACCCTACTAATGACACCAACCCAAATCATCATGCCCAGTTCCAGCGGGGGGCAACCTATCGCTGGGATTATCCATGACCGGCCACAAAAGGCATGATATTGGGCGCCTGAGTGCCCATCACCCCGGGGTAGTCAGACTGTGGCCGCAACCATTGGATAGGATACTCTTCGTCCAGGCGAATGAACCGTACGTGCCCGTCCATGAAGAGGACGTTCGAGCCTCCCGGAACGTGATTGAAGCTTAGCAGACCCTCTCGCGCCCGCTCATAGACTCCTGGCGGACCAGGCGCGACATCGCCATAGGCGCCGGTTGACCAGGCGTCGAACATGACGGCGATTGTGCTTTGGCTGGCGGCGCCCGCAGCGGGGTTGTTGATGTCGGTGATGAAGAACCGTTCAACGCCTTCGCGCATCCGGGGATAGGTCTCGGGCAATCCCGAGCCATCATCGTCCAGGCGGTAATGATCCATCCGGATTTCGCCGGTGAAACCCTCCATAACGCGTTGGCCTTGACCGCGTCCCGGTATGTTTATGTGCGCGTTGCGATGCGTGGGCACGGGCGAGTGCCGGATCCAGATCCAGCCCTGGGGAGCGCACCGGTCGAAAAGCTCATCGCCCCGTATTTGGATCCGGCCCCGGTGTCCGTCTTGTCCGCGCCAGTCCTCGTACACTTCCCACGCGCTATGTATGTGAAGCACGTCCATTAGCTGGGAAGCGGTTTGCGTGGCGTTGGCCACATACACATAGGAATGAGGTCTCGACAGAAAGGCCCATTGAATGTACCGGGCAACGGGATCATCGTAATAACCGCGCTCCGCTTGACACTGGACCATTTCCCGGAATTGCGCGGTTAGATCCTCCTCATAGCCAAGGGGTTCGGCCAGCCGTTGGGCGGTTCGGGTATCAGAGGGACAGATCTTGAGATCGATGTCGGTCCAATAATCGGGATAAATGCTTTGCCCGCGGAACGATCCCCCGATGTGGGATGTGTCATAACTGTCTTGGCCTGGAGGGAAGTTCCCCCCTCTGTCCTCATTGGCGTACATCTTGAAGATTTGGCCAAACTGGCGCAGATTGTTGGCGCAACTCGCCCGGCGGGCGGCTTCCCTCGCGCGAGCCAACGCCGGTAACAGAATTGCGGCCAAGATGCCAATGATAGCAATGACTACAAGTAATTCAATTAGAGTAAAACCTGCCCGTTTCATCTGTACGCGGTCCTTGCTGTTGTGCCGACATAGTGCTTCCAGTATTGATGGAAGATGGCGTCATGTTCTTGGCCGCGTTGCAGATGCTCCCCCTGCCCCCCGGCTAGCCCAGTATAGCTTGGCCAAAACCCCATATCACAAAACCGGGGGTCCCTGCGCGCAACGGATCACGCCGTGTTACGTGAGGAACAGCCAAGCATGTTGTACCTCTCCCCTCGGGGAAACCCGGGGCCGCCCCCAAAGTTCCCCGGAGGCCAAAAAACGGGCCAGTGACCACCTACATCCCTAGCGCACGCTCCAACCGGGAACTCCGGGGCATGTCCAGTTCGAGGGCGCGTTCGTAGGCGGCTCGCGCCTGTGCGGGCTGTTCCAGCTCCCGGCCCAAGACCCATGCCAAGTTGAACCAGC
>SKRY01000299.1 GCA_007118235.1 Candidatus Hydrogenedentota bacterium
CGACATGACGCACCGTGAACCCCTCAACACTGTCCAGCACGGCGGAGGAGGGTTCACCGGGGTCAATAATCAACGCTTCGTTCCCCGATTTGAGAACGTAGCAATTCGTAGCGAAGGGAGTAAGGGTGTACGATTCGATTTTCACTTGAGTATTCTCCATAATGACTTACGATCCTACATCTCCGCTGAGATGCAGTCAACTTGGTAAGAGGCGCTTTACGCAGTGGCGCGCCATTCCGCAAGGATGTTTCCGCAAGCTGTGGTGTTCTTGCGAATACTAACCCCGCGGCGCGCCGAAAGGTTGCATCCCTAGCCTGTATGCGCTAACATTCGACAAGAAAGTACGCTGAATTCACGCCTTGGGGCGAAAGACGGCTGGAGCGCGCAGCCTATTCGCCCGTGCGGGTGTCCCCCTTCCGGCATGAGCCAAACCGAGAGGGAAATCCACGGCTTGGGGAGTAACGGCCAGTGAGCGACCAGGAAGAACGGCCAGCGGAGGAAAAGACGCGGCTCTGCCGAAGCTGCCGGATGGAGATTAGTGTGCTGGCGGTGAAGTGCCGTTTTTGCGGTGAGACGGTGGAGCGTCATCGCGAGACTACGCGAATGCTGACCATAGAGGATCTCGGCGGCGAGCGTATCGGCGACTATTCTCCGTCGAGCGATGTGTTGCACGCTCTCGAAAGTTTTCGCGCGGAGATGGCCGGTCCAAATTCCCAGCAAGCGGCGGGAGGCGCCGGGCTGCCTCCGCTCGACGAGCACAGCCAGGCGATGGCCTCGGCGGTCACGTGGTCCGCTCCGTCAACCGCCGGGATGGACGAGCAGGTCTCCCCCGATGTGTGGAAACGCAAGTTGGCCTATTTGGGGGCATTCGTGGCTGCGTTGCTCGTGCTGTATCTCGGCGGCCTGCACGTGGGCGCAATGATGCGCGAGTATCGCGAGGACCCGCTCCCGCGGGAAACAACGCAGAGCCGCGTACCGGAGCTAATGGAGCAAGGAGCGGCGCCGGTGGAGATCCTCGAGGCGGCCGCGGAGGCGGCGCGGCGCGAGAACACTCCGTTGCACCGCGCCCAGTTGGAGCAAGCCCGGGCCTTGGTGAGCGCGGAGGTGCAACGGCTCCTCGACAGTGAAACGTGGGATCGAGCCCATCTGCAGCGGGCGGGCGCTATCGCCCATCATGCCTATTCCGCGGATTCGAGCGCGCCCATGAGAAGACTTCGGGACACCGTGAACGAAGAACGGTGGGCCTACAATATGCTTATCCGGGAAATTGACGAGTCATCCGGCGAGGCGCAGGTTCGCTTGACCCTTCTTCATCCTTACGAGGAGGACCGGGAGGTGACGGCCCGCGCCGGTGACATGATCGAGGATCGCTTCCGGATCAGTTCCATCAACGGGCGGGGGAACAACGTGCGCCTGGTGGACACCAAGCGGAATGACCGTGGTCTTACACTGGATATGATGGGTAACATTCGGTGAAGCAGCGTCCACGCCGGTGGGGATGTTCCCTGTTCGCTCAGCAAACCACGAATCATACTTGACATCAACGAGGTTCGCTCCGGCAAGCCGTAATAGGAGTTTCCAACCAATCGTCATGAGTATTTCTCTGCGTCTCGGCGCGATAGTCCTCATAACTCTTGCCCTAGTCTCTTGTCAGCATTTCAAACGAGGCGGGCCCGTTCCGGAAGAGCTGACGCAAGCGGATGGCGCCGTGCGGCGCCCGCTTGACTCCGAAGCGCTCGAGACGGCCTTGCTTGACCGGGTTCGGGCGCATATCGGCGCAGCTCATGAGACACAGGAAGAAAGACTGCGCGAGGTCCGTTACGAACGGCCCTTCTACTTTCGGGAATACGCGGAGTATCCCGAAGGGATAGACGCCGTCACAACCCGAATTGAACCCACGGACTCCCGCATTACGCCGTATACCGCCACGGTGGAGATCCCTCGCAACCGCTTCTCCACCCGCATGCACCGTTCCCCGGAAGCCGCCCGCCAGGACTCCAATTTCTTCCGGAGCACAGGCACGGAACGGCTGTCTTACGAGCTTCGGAACAACCGCTGGATGAAAACCGGAAGCCTGTTCGTGGCGGAACGCACGGAAGAATATGTGGACGGACAATGGCGGCCTGTTCAGGAAGTGGCGGCGCGCAGTCCAGAACCAGAACCGCCGGGCTGGCTCCGGCGCACCTGGAACACCATCGTTGGGCCGTGACGGGAGGGTCACACCCGCCGCGGGATTTGGGAGTGAAGCCGCTTAGGGGGAGCCTTCTCCCCGTATCCTATTTGCGCCACTGAGGCATCTTTGCGTGGGAGTGGATGGCGCGAGCACAAGCCCCATAACAGTGTGGCTCCCGCGTGGAACTCCGGGGGACAACCGTTCGGGAGACGAGCAATCACATGGGGGCCGGCTCTGCCGGTTCCGGCATCAGCAGAAGGAGAACAGCCTGATAATGGGTCTTATCGCCGACCGCATGGGGAACATTGACGCCAGCGGCATTCGCAAGGTGTTTGCGTTGGCGGCGTCTCTCGAGAATCCCATTAATCTTAGCATTGGACAGCCCGATTTCGACGTGGACGAGATGGTGAAAGACGAAGCCATCGCGCAAATCCGGGCGGGCTATAACAAATACACCCAAAGCCACGGGGACGAAGGACTCCGCGCGGCGGTTAAGCAGTATTATTTCCGGCGTTTCGGAGCCAGTCTGGATCATGTATTGATCACGTCGGGGGTATCGGGCGGTCTGTTCCTTGGTCTCATGGCGTTGGTGAACCCGGGGGACGAAGTCATATTCGCGGATCCCTACTTCGTCATGTATAAGCAGCTCGTGAGCCTGCTCGGAGGGCGCTGTGTCCCGGTGGACACGTACCCTGATTTCCGGCTTCGGGCGGACGCCGTGGAGCAAGCCATCACCGAGAAAAGCAAGGTGCTGCTGGTCAACACGCCGAGCAATCCCACGGGAGTGACGTTGAATCGGGACGAACTAGCCGCGCTGGCGGATGTTGCGCGGCGCCATAACCTTTTTGTCATCTCCGACGAGATCTACGAGCAATTTCATTACGAGGGCAAGGCCGAGTCCATGGCGGGGTTGTACGACAATGCGCTGATTCTGAACGGCTTTTCAAAAAGCGCGGCCATGACGGGGTGGCGCGTGGGATACGCCGCGGGTCCCGAGGAAGTTATCCAGCAGATGACGACGCTCCAGCAATACACGTTCGTGTGTGCGCCCTCCTTCGCCCAGAAGGCCGCGATCATCGCGTTGGAAAACGACCCGGTTGAACGTATCGTGGCGTACAAGGAAAAATGTAAACTGCTGGTGGACAACCTGTCGCCCCGCTTTCGATTGACCCAACCCAATGGGGCGTTTTACGCGTTTCCCAAGGCGCCATGGGGGGACGGCGATAGGTTTGTCGAGAAAGCCATCGAGAACAATGTGTTGATCATTCCGGGCAGCGTGTTCAGC
>SKRY01000482.1 GCA_007118235.1 Candidatus Hydrogenedentota bacterium
AGCACCTCCTGCCGCAACAACGCGTCCACCATGGCTTCTTCCCGTTCCTCGGCCTGTTTGCGGTCATCCGGGGTGAGTTCCTCCGCGCCGCCCTCGTCTTGAAAACGGGCCTTGACTTGGCTGGCCACTTGTTTCTTCAAATCCTCGAGGCGCTTCATGAAATCCTCGGCCAGCGCGTTAGGACTCTTGCCGTCCCCAATCTGCTCGGCCACGCTCAGCATCACTTCCCGCTTCTCCGACTCCAACAGGTCCAGGGCGCGCGACATCTGGCCTTGCGCGACCCCCGCCACCGCCCGCGCCGTTTCTTCGGGGGCGTCGCGTTGCTCCCGCAGTAAGCTCACGATGGTTTCAGCCCGAAGACTTCCGAAACGGATAAGCTGGCACCGCGAGCGAATCGTGGGCAGTAACACCCGCGGGAACTCCGTAACCAGAATGAACAGGGATTGGCCGGGCGGCTCCTCAAGCGTCTTCAAGAAGTGGTTTTGCGCCGCCAAATTCATCCGATCCGCCTCTTGAAAGATGAACACGCGCCACGGGGACTCATGGGGATGAAGCGTGGCCAGTTCGTTCACTTCCTCGACCGTTTCAACCGGAATCACGCGGGCCTTGCGCTTGGGCGCGAGTATCTTCACGTCGGGGTGATTCCCGTGGTCCATCTTTCGGCACGGCAGGCAGACGTCACAGGCCGAATCTCCGCCCTCCGCGCAGTTCACGGCCTTGGCCAACTCATGGGCGGCCAACGACTTGCCGACTCCCGAGGGGCCCCAGAACAGAAGCCCGTTGGGTATGCGCTTGCGTTGAATCATTGTCCGGAGCAGCCGGATGGGAACTTCTTGGTCGCGTATGGCCTCAAAACTCATGGGAGCGCAGAAACTCCTCGACAAGCGCGGTGACCCGTTCGCGGACGCGCTCAACCGGCAGATGACCTTCCACTACTCTAACACGTTCCGGCTCTTCGCTGGCAATTCGGAGAAAGCCTTGGCGCACGCGTTCGTGAAACGCCAGCGGCTCTCCTTCGATGCGGTCACGGCTTCGCGCGCCTTGAACGCGCTGGAGTCCTTCCTCCGCGGCCACGTCAAGCAGAATCGTCAAATCAGGCCACAGGCCTTCCGTGGCGATGGCGTGGAGCCGGTTCAAGGTCTCCCACGTCATTCCGCGGCCGCCGCCCTGATATGCCGTTGTACTGTCCACAAAGCGGTCACACAAGACAATGCGCCCGGCCTCCAACGCGGGCCGAATGCGCTCGCTCACGTGTTGCGCCCTGGCCGCCTCGTACAACAATAGCTCGGTCGTGGGCGTCATGGCTGTGTGGGCGGGATCAAGAAGAAGGGCGCGAACGGCCTCTGCGACAGGTGTCCCGCCGGGCTCACGGGTGGTTTCCACGGGGTGTCCCATTTCGGTGAGGTGACGGCTCAGGTAACGAAGTTGGGTCGTCTTGCCGCAGCCTTCAACGCCCTCGATTGTAATGAAGACGCCGTTCATTCTTCCGCCAGCTCCCCCCGCATGCGGCGGCCCTCTTCAAAGAAAGCCATGAGGGCTTCTTCATCCTTGTCCCGAACCGCGGCGCGGACCTCCGCCAACAAGGGCGCCAACTCCGCCAAGGCTTGGTCGATGGCGGGGCCGTTGGTTAGGCAAATGTCGCGCCAGATTTCGGGCCTTCCGCCAGCAATGCGCGTCGTGTCGCGAAAGCCCGGACCAATTAGAGGCTTACTTTCCGGCCCGGCTCGCCCAGCAACCACGGCAAGCGCGGCGGCGGCTATATGGGGCAAATGACTGGTCCGGGCGACCAGCGCATCGTGCAAGGCGGGCTCCAATTCCACCACGCGGGAGCCAACAGCTTCCCATAGGGCGCACACCGCGCGTTGTGCTTCCGGGTCAAGGCCGTCGCCCTTCTCGACCACGGCGATCCGGCCCTCGTAAAGCTCCGGCTCCGCGTGCTCGGGCCCAAATTTCTCGCTCCCCGCCATGGGATGACTGCCCACAAAACGCCGGTTAACGTTCCAACGCTTCGCCGCATGGGCGCAAATATCCGCCTTGGTGCTGGCTACGTCCGTGATGACAGCTTTAGGCAGGCAGGCGGGAGCGATCTCGTCGAGCATATCGGCCACCATGGCCGCGGGCGTGCACAGGACCACGAGATCGGCTCCTTCCACACTCGCGCGCGCGTCAAGAAATGCGGCGTCTATGGTGTCGCGCTCCAGCGCCGCATCCAGCGAGGTCTGGCGATGCCCTGCCCCGTGGACGCGCCCGGCCAGCCCGCGTTGCTTGAGCGCCAAGCCCAGCGACCCGCCCAACAGGCCGACGCCAATAATGGCGACGGTATCGAACCAGGGTTTCATACCGCCGCCGCGCGCGCCGTTTCCAAGGCTTCGGGGAGGGTGAACGCGCCAAGATACAGCGCCCGCCCCACAATAGCCTCGTCCACGCCGAGCGTTTGCAGGGCGGCGAGCTGGCGGATGTTTTCCAGGGAGGAGATGCCGCCGGACGCGGTCACGGGGATGGACACGGCCTCCGCCACACGGCGCGTGGCTTCAATATTGGGGCCCTTCATCATCCCGTCACTCATAATGTCCGTATAGATGATGCGCGCGGCGCCCGCGGCCTCCATCTCCCGCGCAAAGGCGACGGCGTCCGTTTCCGTAATGTCAAACCAGCCGTTGAGCGCGACCCTTCCATTCCGTGCGTCGATTCCGACCGCCACGCGTCCCCGGTACAGCTTCGCCGCCCGCTGGACAAAGGCGGGATCGCGGTAGGCGATCGTGCCAAGAATAGCCCGGTTGGCTCCCGCGCAGAAGGTGCTCTCCAGCGCCGTCATGTCCCGGATGCCGCCCCCTACTTCATAAGGGATGCCTTCCTTGGCCAGTTGACGCAAGTAGCCGTCGATACACAGATAACCCGCCTTGGCGCCATCGAGGTCCACGATATGCACCAGCTCCGCCCCTTGTTTGTACCAGAGACGGGCCTGGGCCACGGGATCCTGCGAGAAGACGGTCTCCTGACCGTAATCACCCTGAACCAGATTCACGCAAAGTCCGCCGCGAATATCAACGGCAGGTATGATTCGCATGGTCAGGACGCCGCGTTCAACTGGGCCTTGGCCATGGCCACCAGCTCGTTGAAACGCTCCTGATCCGTCACGGCGATATCGGCCAGGACCTTGCGGTTTAGATCAATTTCGGCCAGCTTCAAGCCCCGGATGAATTGGCTGTAACTCAGGCCGGCGGCGCGCGAGGCCGCGTTGATGCGGGCGATCCAAAGCTTACGGAAATCGCGCTTGCGGACCTTGCGATCACGGTAGGCGTATTGACCCGCCTTCAGGACCGCGTCCCGCGCGCTCTTCATCAACCGATGGCGGCTGCCACGGTATCCCGAGGCCCGCTCCAAGATTTTTTTTCGCCGCTGCCGGGAAGCCGGCGCGTTGGTTGCTCGTGGCATAATAACTCTCCCTTACGCACCCGGTATTCATGCGGCGGATGCGTGGTCAGGCGATTCCGGGGAAAATGAGGGAAAAATCACAGGACCCTAGTCCAGGCTCCCGCGGCTGCCGCCAAGTCGAGGCCCGGATCGCGTTGGGGTCAATCCGAATCAGTGCGCGGACCGAGCCGCGCGGCGCACGCTCAACTGTAGGGAAGAAGAATCCGAACGTGCTTCAGGTTCGTGGCGTCAATGAGGCCGGGCCGGCGCAGCTTCCGGCGGCGCTTGGAAGTTTTCGACGTCAGCAAGTGGCGCCCGAACGCCTTGGTATACTTGTACTTGCCCGACTTCGTACGCTTGAAGCGCTTCTGCGCGGCTTTGTTGGTCTTGATTTTAGGCATGGACTCCTCTCCTGAAATAACGACAAAAAGGCCCTCCTTTTCGTCCGTTTGAGTACTGAATCGCGAAAAAGTCTTCCTTCCGGCTCAGGCCGGTATAGCTGTTACATAACGCTGCGGCTGAATGGACTACTTGCCGCTGCCCTTGGGCGAAAGCACCAAGCTCATTTGACGCCCCTCAAGCCTGCATCGTTTCGGGTCGGCTTCGTTACCGATGAGATCCTGCACTCCGTTGACCACCCGCTGGATGATCTCCTGGCCATACTCGGGGTGAGCCATCTCACGGCCGCGGAACATGATGGTGACCTTCACCTTATTCCCGGCCTCCAAGAAGTCCCGCACATGCTGAGTCTTGTAGTCGAAGTCGTGCCCGTCGATCTTGGGCCGGTACTTGACTTCCTTGACCGTAATCGTGTGCTGATTCTTCTTGGATTCCTTGGTCCGCTTGCTCTGCTGATACCGGTACTTGCCGTAGTCCATTATCCGGCACACCGGCGGACTCGCATTCGGCGCCACTTCGACAAGGTCCAACCCCCGTTCATTGGCGTCTCGCAGAGCATCCTCCGGGCTCATGATGCCGAGCTGATTGCCTTCCTCATCGATGATACGCACCTGACGGGCGCGTATCATTTCGTTGACCCGCGTCCGCTGTTCGGATGCCTTGGCGATAGGTATACCCTCCTGGAAAACCTCACGACACTGTTCGCACGGCGGGCAGACGGGATTGCCGCACCCAACCCGCCAAACAAAAAAGCGGCCGCAGAAGCTGCCAGTCTGCGGCCGCGGGCGCTTAACGGATCTCAAGCCCTTCGGAAACGAACCTTGACTAGCTAGCCCACGGCCGCTGCAAGGTGAGAAGCTGGCGCTTCTGCTTTAGCGAACACGAATATACCATAGGGGAATTTGTCTTGTCAAAGGTCTTGCGCCCCCCAATCGGGAGATAGGGATTCATAACAAACGTGTCGCCGCCTTCCGGGCGGCTCACACATGCCGGCGAGACGCCGGCGGTACATACTCACCCGATTCCTTCCGTGGCTTGGGATTGCACCAAGGCTTCTTCTGCCTCCTCCAGCACCCCTTCAGCGGGATCAATCCGAAGGAAGGCGTCTCCGCAATGAAAGAAGAAGTACGATCCGTTCCATCCCACCGGTTCGATTTCCTCGCCCATGACTTCATTCGGCAACTCTACTTCCGCTCCCGGTTGTCCCACGTCCAACCCGTAGTCGGCTACGTAGTCATGCCGTTCGGAGACGTCCACCAGCCGCAAGAAATCACCAGGGCCGGGCGTCCGTTCGAGAAACGCCACATATTCCCCATCGTCCCGCCATCCCACGAGCTTCGTCTCCCCAGCGTATTGAAACGAAACAGGCCTCAGGTCTCCCCCGTGCGGGTCATACAGCCATCCCATCCCGTGAGACGCGTTTTTCGTGCGAATGGCGAGCATCCTTCCATCCGGGGAAGGTTTTACATCCTCGATCACCCCGGCCCCTCGAAAGGCGGCATGCGCCGACACGCTTACCGGACAAGGAAAGTCAGCCATCACGAGATACGTTATGCCATCCCCATCGTAAATCCGTTCCGCGTCCCACTCGACCGCCGAGAGGTCAAGGCTGGCCCGCGCTCTCGCCGGCGCCTGCTCTGCGCCCCTGGATGTGCCGCGGGGAATAGGAACCCTGGTTGTGGTGGTTTCACATCCCAGAGCAAAGAAAAGCATGAATAGAAACAAGCAAAGGATATTCTTCAACACAAACAGTCTCGGTTTCATGGTGGCCGCGTCCCCTGGGTTTCCTCCCGAATCTGGCCATTAAATATCACAAGACGCCCTGCTTCCGCAATGTTCTTGAACAAAATGAAGTTGATCCCGCCGGTGCAGGGTGGTAGTTTACCTCTTAGATAAACATGCCGGCGGGCTAGGGGACTCAAGAAGAACAGCCGAGCCCCGCGCCGGAAACGACGGTCCTGGTGTGGATTTCATAATAACGGCGCAGCCCTGAGTTGGCGAGCGACGGGGGAGTAATTCAATGCAAACAAGGACACGCAGGGTGAAGCATCTGCGTCATTCCGCCGGGGCCGCTCTGGTCCTCTTGCTTGGAACACTGGCGGCTGGAGGCGAGGAAGAGGCGGCGGGGCCGGAGCCGCTCCGCGTCCTCCAGCTCACAGGGGGCGGTTGGCACGACTATGAGACGCAACAACACATTCTCTCCAACGGGATAGAGGGGCGAATCAACGCCACAGTGGACACCCTATTCACGGATGCGCCCGAAGAGGACCTTGAGGGTCACGATTGGCTTGCGGGTTACGACGTTGTTTTGCACAATCACGGCTGGAGTTACCTGGAGCCGGATGTGCAAGCCCGCATGGCGGAGGTGGTTTCGGGAGCGCATGCGGAATCGGGAATAGGAGCCGTGCTCCTTCACAACACCATGGCTACTTTTCGGGACGCCCCCGAATGGTTCGAGTTCACTGGCGTGGATATGTATCACCACGAACCCCATTATCCGTTCACGGTGCTGAACTTCCGGGAGGATCACCCGCTGATGGCGGATTTTGGAACCGAATGGGAGACGCCGGCCGGGGAACTCTACAACATCAACCGGGTCTTGCCCAATACATCTCCCCTCGCCATCGCTTATGGGCGCGAACGCTCCCATGAGTATGAGATCGTCATCTGGACAAGGGAGTATGAAGGCGTTCCGGTATTCGCCACAACTATCGGCCATCATAATGAGACGATGGAAGACCCCGTCTATCTGGACCTGGTGGCGCGGGGCATCCTGTACGTGACCGGCAAACTCGGGGAGGATGGCCAAGCCGTGGATGGATACAACGCTGAAGAATCCGTGTTGTCGCCGGGTACGGACTGAAGACCCGCCGCTTGTGACAATCGGGAATGGGGCGGGCTTTACGCAGCACATGTGGCGCGTCCGCGTATCGAGAACGCCCGCTTGGCTTGACATTAAAGGACGCGCGCAACCAATATAGGGAGTATGATCAATGCGGCACAGCTTCACAGTGGTACTGACCCTCGGCGCGCTTGCAGCCTTCTTGCTTGGAAGCAGCGCCTCACTCGCGGAGGAACAGAAGGTCGTGTTTGTCGCGGGAACGCCCAGTCACGGCTTCGGCGCGCACGAGCACAATGCGGGATGTCTCCTCCTAAGCAATTTACTGAACGAACACCATGACGGTATCATTTCGGAGGTGCATCACAACGGGTGGCCAGAGGATCCCGGCGCCTTCGACGATGCCGACTCGATCGTTATCTTTGCCGACGGCGGCGGCGGCCATCCCGCCTTGCCGCATTTGGAACAACTCGGCGAATTAATGGATGAAGGGGTTGGGCTTGTCGTGATTCATTGGGCCACGGGCATTCCGCCGGATGAGGCGGGCGAAGAGTGGCTGGCTTGGGTAGGCGGAAACAAAGAGCCCTATTGGTCCGTCAATCCGCATTGGGTGATAACGGATCCCGAGTTGGCCAGCCATCCCATCAACAACGGTGTCGAGCCCTACACCATTGACGATGAGTGGTATTACCACATGCGGTTTCGCGAAAACATGGAAGGCATCACGCCCATTACGAGCGATCATCCGCCCGAGGAAACTTTGGATCGGGAGGACGGTTTCTATAGTGGCAATCCGCACGTGCGCGAGGCCGTGCTGGAACGGGGCGAGATTCAACATGTGGCCTGGGCTTTGGAGCGCGAGGACGGGGGCCGGGGCTTTGGATTTACCGGCGCGCATTGGCATTGGAACTGGGGTCACCCCATGTTCCGCCGGCAGGTGCTCAACGCCATCGCCTGGACCGCGCACGCCGAAATCCCGGAAGGCGGCGTTCCCGTTGGCGAGATCACCATTCAGGATCTCCTGGAGAATCAGGATTACGACATGCCGGACGGCTTCGATCTGGAACACTGGGAGAATCTTGTAAACGAATGGAACGAAACATTCGAGTAGCAGCCCATCGAAACACAAAAAGGAGAGCAACAGTATGCGAACCAGTCTAGCAGTAGCACTGACCCTTGGCGCCTTTGGGGGCCTCGTATTGGGAAGCGGCGCCGCACACGCGGAGGAAAAGAATGTCGTGTTCGTGGCGGGCACGCCCAGTCACGGCTACGGCTCGCACGAACACAACGCGGGGTGTCTCCTCCTCAGTAACTTGCTGAACGAACATGAGGACATCACCTCGGTGGTTCACCAAAATGGGTGGCCCGATGACCCGGACGCCTTCGAGGGCGCGGACGCCATCGTGATTTACTCCGACGGCGGCGGCGGCCATCCCGCCTTGCCCCATCTCGACGAACTCGAGGAGATGATCAACGACGGGATCGGTTTCGTCATCATGCACTGGGCCTTCCCTTCGGGACAAGCGGATGACGAGTGGGTCGAATGGCTCGGGGGCAACAAGGAACCCCATTGGGCCGTGAACCCGTTCTGGACCATCGATGATCCCGAGCTGGCCGATCACCCCATTAACAATGGCATCGAACCCTACACCCTCGAGGACGAATGGTACTATCACATGCGTTTTCGCGAGGACATGGAAGGCGTCACCCCGGTTTTGAGCGACCATCCGCCCGCGGAAACGTTGGAACGGGATGACGGTCCCTTCAGCAACAACCCCCATGTGCGCGAGGCGGTCCTTGAACGCGGCGAGATCCAACATATGGGGTGGGCGTACGAGCGCGAGGATGGCGGCCGGAGCTTTGGATTCACCGGGGGGCACTGGCATTGGAACTGGGGACATCCCATGTTCCGCGGGCAGGTGCTCAACGGCATCGCCTGGGCCGCTGGCGCTGACATCCCCGAAGACGGCATTCCGGTGGGCGACGTCACCATTGAAGACCTTCTGGAAAACCAGGATTACGACATGCCCGATGATTTCGATCTGGAACGTTGGGAGAACCTCGTGAATCAATGGCGCGAGGAGTTCGGCGAATAACCACAACCACGGGTTGCCGAGAAAGTCCCGCTGGTTGGGACATAGTGTAAGGTGGGCGGAGCCGGTTATACCCAAACTGGCTCCGCCCATCTGTTTGTTCGTGGTGTATATCCTGCGCCGCTCCAGCGCGCTCCCCGGCAAGCCTCTCCCCCATGCCAACAGAAACTACTTGGCTAGCCGCCAGCCTCCATCCCGCGCAGGAAATCTCCGGTTGCCGCCAGCCTCCAGCTCGTTCCGCCGTCATCCGACATGATGAGCGCCTTGTAGTGATACCGGCCCTCCTCGTGTTCGTAGTAAAGCCCGGCATTGCTCCTGTAGCTGTAGGTCGCGAAGAGCCTGCCGGCGCGGTCGCGCGAAAGCTTGTGATAGTAAATGCTGTAGGCTCCGGTTGGCGGCACAACCAACACCTGGGCTTCTCCGGGCCAGTCGTCGCCGGCCTTCTTGCGCACATAAGACAACGCGCCGTAATAGGAATCCTCGAAATGCTCGTCCACTTGGCGCCGCCATTGGCGAAACACGGTATGCAATGCGCCCTCGGGACCCGCAACCAGTCCCACGTAGGTTTGGCGGCCGCGCTCGCGATCCTCCTCGCGCCAGCCCGTGGTCAACATCGGCTCCGGTTCGCTCCAGCCGCCCTCCGTGGAATACGGCTCGACTGAGTGACTATACATGAACTGTTCACCGTGTGATCCCGTCAACACGTGCAGAATGCCACGATCATCCAGCGTAATGCCTGGCGTGTTGTGACCATTGTTGGGGGGAAAGCCATAACCCGCGTGTTGTTTGCCGGTCACCTCGTTCGTTGTCCGGTCATACGTGGCCACGTAGGTGGGCGCGCCTGGAACCTCGTTGGTGTCCGTCGTTTCCGCCCACACGATGAAACCGCGGTTTCCATGGGACGCCGCGAAGCTCGCATCACCCGAATGCCGGGAGATGCTCAACCCGTTGTTCGTGACCGGTCCCGTCTTTTCCAGATAAAGGCCGCCGTCCTGCTTTCGGGGCTCTATGATGTAGAGATCGTAGTGCGCCGTCCATCGCCCCAGCTCATGGTCCGCCCGATGCTCAAGGACTTGAATAAGCGGCGGATGGGACAATTCGTTGTGGCCGGTCCATTTCTCGATGCTCATTTGATCGCCGGGCAGTTCATACACTTGGAACGACTTCCCGTAGTCCGGGGAGTAAAGAAGCAACTGCTGCCGGCCGCCGCCCTCACGCCGGACTTCCAGGCACGTGTACAGGGCATCGTCTGCATCGAAGACGACGGCGCCGCCATTGAATCCCCCGGCGTTGTGAAAGCGCACGAAATCCGGAACAGCCTCTTTCACGGTGTCAAGAAAGGGCCGCTCCACCCACTCGCCATCGCGCAGCGTATGGATATACTCGGTCTCATGAATGTCCTGTCCCCGGCTGCGGATGTAGGGGCGGTTCTGGCTATCGAAGGACGGGATGTTGACTGTGTAAGCGGGGTCATAGCCAAACTGCTCTTCTTCGTGCTCGAAAGGCCGCTGCACAATAGGAAGCTCCAACACGCCCGCCGCGGCCGAGCCTGCCGCGAACGCTCCCACAACGGCCGCCGCGGCACCTCGCGCCAAGATCCTGGCTATGCTCATGGCTCCACTCCACTTGCAACGCGTTGCGGGGTAACTTCCAGGTCAGGCCAGATCTTGAGATCACGGAAATAGAACGCCGTATCCACGGGCGATGACCAACTCCCGCCGTAGTAGATATTGAAATACAGTTCTTGAATACGGAGATGGTCATGCCCCGCCTCACGGAACAGAAGGTCATCCCGTTCAAAAGCCAGTTCTCCATCAACCCAGCCGCGCAATACGCCGTCGTGCTCTCCGGGCGTATTCATGCGGACATACTGGTCGATCTGGCGCCACTCGCCTTTGCGCATGCCCGTTTTCCAGCGGTCGATGTCGCCCCAGCGTCCCATGTCCGCGTGATAGGTGTAAAAGGACAAACCGACGGCCACGTCTTCTCCGTTGCGCGGCCGTTCAAAGCCCATCCGGGCCGACCAGCCATTCGTTCCGTCGGCCCGGCGTCCGCCCCAGCCGGCCTCGCCGTAACGCCCCGTGAAACCGGGTAGCTTGCCGCCGCCGTATCTCTCGTGAAACGCGAAATCGTGGGGAACGTAGAGCCAATACCGCGCCGTGGCTTCCTCCGGTTCTTCGCCAAAGGTATCCGCCATAAGCACTCGCATCGACGCGCCGTAGTGACTGCCCTCGGGAATGCCCACCCGCAGGACTTGGCGTTCACCCTCAACGGGATCGGGAACGATGGCGTTGTGCTCGCCCCGGCCCACACGAAAGGCTTCTCTGTACTCCCCGGAAGCGAACGATATCTCAATGCCGGGTTCCGGCTCGGACTCCTCCGCATGAATCCACGGACCGCCCCAGGCAACCATGACCGCCGCCAGCGCTGCGATTAAGACCGCCGTGCGTTCTCTTGCCATGGCATGCAACATAATGCGTCATCCTCCTTGTTTGCTCAAAGAAAAAAGCCGCCAATCCCCGGGAAAGGCGGCCATGGAAAGGATGTCTATTCGGCGTGCAGAGGAGCGTTCTCGCGGGGCTTGGCTTGTCCAAGGAAATCGCGCGCCGCATTGAAGATGCCGTTAGCGTCGAGCCCAAGGTCCGCCAATTGCTCGTCGCGCGTTGCGTGGGAGATGAACGCATCGGGGAATCCGAGCCGCCGGATCGGCGCCTCGCCTAGGCGGCCGGTCTGCTCTAGATACTCCAGCACCCCCGAGCCAAATCCGCCCACCACTGTGTTTTCTTCCACCGTGATAAGGGGCGTGCCGCGCAGCCGCTCCAAGAGGCCGGTGTCCAGGGGCTTGACGAGCTTGGCGTCGGCAACGCCCACTTGGAGCCCTTCTTCTTCCAACCGCGACGCCGCTTCCAGGCACGCCTTGAGGACCGGCCCAACGCCGAGCAATACGGCGTCCTTGCCCTCCCGAAGGATCTCGCCCTCGCTCGCCTTGCGGCGGCCGGTTCCATTGTCCGATAGCCCCTCGATGGTGGGGGCCTTGCCCCGCGCATACCGAAGGGCGACGGGACCCGTCTGGCGCAATGCCCAGAAAAGCATGGTCCTGAGGTCCTCTCCGTCGCGGGGGACCAGAATGGTCAGGTTGGGCACGCTCCGCAGGAAGGAAAGGTCAAAGGCGCCCTGTTGAGTGGGGCTGTCCTCGCCCACCGCGCCCGCGCGGTCCAGAGCAAAGACGACAGGCAGATTCTGGAGGCAGACGTCGTGAATCACTTGGTCGTAGCCGCGCTGGAGAAAGGTCGAGTAAATCGCGCATACCGGGCGCATGCCTTGCGTGGCCAGGCCCGCGCTGAAGGTCACGGCGTGTTGCTCGCAGATGTCCACGTCCAGAAAGCGCTTGGGGAACTCCTTCTGTAACTCCGCTATCCCGGTGCCCGCGGCCATCGCGGCGGTGACGCCCATCACGCGGCTGTCTTCGCGCGCGGCTTCTTGCAACGCGTTGGTGAAAGCTTCCGTGAACGAGGGGGTCTTGGGTTCGCTTGGCGCGGCGCCCGGGGACACGAACCTTCCCGTATCAATGTCGAAGGCCTTCACGCCGTGGTAGGTCTGGGGATCATCCTCGGCGTAGCTATAGCCCTTGCCCTTCTGCGTGACGCAGTGAAAGAAGATGGGGCCGCCCATCTCGCGAAGGTTTTGCAGACACTCCACCAAGCCGGGCAGATCGTGGCCGTCAAAGGGGCCCACGTAGCGGCAACCCAGGGCCTCGAA
>SKRY01000275.1 GCA_007118235.1 Candidatus Hydrogenedentota bacterium
AATGGCGGAGAGACCGGGATTCGAACCCGGGGTACGGGGATCACCCGTACAACGCCTTAGCAGGGCGCCACCTTCAGCCACTCGGTCATCTCTCCGCTTGCTGTCCCAAATGTAACATGCTCCCGCCCCGTCTTTCAACCCCACGACCGAAATTCCCAAAGGCCCGAACGAGGAAGCACAGTACTCACGGGGGTGAGGTGGGCTGGAATCCGGGGAGTGCGTGCGGTTCAATCTCTGATAAGAGGCGATCTCCTTCCCTGTCCGGGTTCTCAAGAACTCGCCATGTGAATTCCCAAATCAAGGTATGCAATAGTATCGGAAAACCTGCGGCAACGGTTGCTCATAAAGCGCCCGTTCAATCCGATACAAAACCACAATCGCAGCACACACCCTGAAAAAGGAGTCACCCCATGGAGCTTACACGGCGCGGATTCATGAAGGCAAGCGCGGCAGCAGCAACCACGGCCGCCCTGGCATCCCGAACGCGGGCGCGTGCGGCGGTCGATATCCGCCTAAGCGCATGTGATTGGTCACTGCGCCTGCGTGCTCAACCCGCTGCGCTTGATGTGGCTCAAGAACTCGGACTGGAGGGAGTTGAGATCTCCGCAACGGATGAGGTGCGCGACGAGATACGGCTGGCGGATCCCGCGTTTCGCGCGCAGTACAAGGAAGCCATGGAGCGAACCGGGCTATCCGTGGCGAGTGTGGGAATGGCCTTCCTGAACCAAGCGCCTTTTGCCCGCGATCCGCGGGGCCCCGCCTGGCTGGAACAAACCATCGAGGCGGCGGCGGACCTTGAGGCCGGGGTGATTCTCATGGCCTTCTTTGGCGAGGGCGATTTGCGGGACGAAGACGGCGCCCTTCGGGAAGATGATGTGGACACGCTGGTCGAGCGGCTGCGGGACGCCGCGCCGATGGCGGAGGATGCGGGGGTGATCCTTGGCATCGAGAACTGGCTTTCGGCGGAGCAGAACCTGGCGATACTGGAGCGCGTGGACAGCGAGGCGGTTCAGGTTTACTATGATGTCGGCAACTCGACGGTTCGAGGCTACGACGTTCCGGCCGAAATCCGGCTCCTTGACGAGCGCATAGCCCCTTCCGTTCACTTCAAGGACGGCGACAATGCCCTGGGCGAGGGCGATGTCGATTTCGACGGCGTGGCCGGCGCGATGCGGGACATCGAGTACAGCGGCTGGGTTACCCTTGAGACGGCCATCCTAAACGATGACCGCGACGCGAGTTTCCGGCGAAACGCGGCGTTTGTGCGTGATCTCTTCGGCATAACGGACTAACAGACGAAAGGGTCGACGAAATGAGCCAGCACAATACATCGGATATCAAGCGGCGCGATTTCCTCAAGAGCACGGCGGCCGCCGCGGCGTTTTCCATCGTACCGGCGAAGGCTGTTCGGGGCACGGAGGCCAACAGCACGATCGAACTCGGTATCGTTGGCAGCGGCAACCGGGGACTGTGGATCGGCAACCTCTTCGAGGAATACGGCAACGCCAAGGTGGTTGCGATTCACGACTATTTCCGCGATCGCGTCGAAAGAGCCCGGGAGGTTTTCGGAGTAGAGCAAGCGCGCGGTCACATCGGGTTGGATGGATATCATGAGTTAGTGAACGGTTCGCTCGACGCCGTGGCCATCGAGAGTCCGCCCTACTTCCATCCCGCGCAAACCGCCGCCACGCTTGACGCCGGCAAACACGCGTTCATCGCCAAGCCGATGGCCGTGGATGCGCCCGGCTGCGATGTCATTCTAGAGGCGGCCCAGCGTCATGAAGGCGAACTGAGCGCGTGGGTGGATTTTCAGACTCGCGTCGATCCCCTGTTCCAAGAAGCCGCCCAGCGGCTGCACGACGGGCAAATCGGCGCGCCGGTGTGTGGTCAATGCTTCTATTACGCCGGCCGGCTGCACCCACAAACGGAACCCGGCGAACCCCATCCGGACACGGCGCGGCTCCGCAACTGGGTCTTCGACAAGGCCTTATCCGGGGACATTATTGTTGAGCAGAACATCCACGTGATTGACGTGGCCACCTGGTTCCTCGATGGACAGCCCCTGGAGGCGTTTGGAACGGGCGGCCGGAAAGCCCGCACGGACGTGGGCGATTGCTGGGACCACTTCGCCGTGGTGTACAAGTACCCCGATGACGTTGTGCTTGATTTTAGTTCGGGCCAATTTGTGAATGGTTACGGGGCGCTTTGCACGCGAATCTACGGACACGCGGGCACGGTCGAGTCGAACTATGGCGGTGAGGTGTACCTCAATGGCCGCACGGAAGCATGGGAAGGCGGACGGACCAGCACGATATTCCGCGATGGCGCCATCGCCAATATCGAGCTGTTCCGCGACAGCATCCTCAACGGCGCCCCCATCAACAACATCCGCGAATCCGCCGACAGCACACTGGCCAGCGTTCTTGGGCGTATGGCGGCGTACCGGGGCGAGAAGGTGACTTGGGACGAAATGATCGCCGAGGCGGAGGAACTTGACGCGGATTTGGATCTGCCGGAGGACGGCCCCGAACACGAGCCGGTGCATTAACGCACTTGATATCACACAACAGCATACGGAGGTTGGACATGCGGCAACAAGCAGCACGAGGGTATAACAAGGCGCTTCTTGTAGGGCTAGCGATAGCGGCGGTGGGGGTCATGGCCGGGGCGGCCGGCGCCGATCCATCGAATCTGGCGTCCGAGTACGACTCGGTTCTTAACCAAATCGATGTCGCGCCCGTTTGGTCTGTTCACGAGCTGGGCCGCCCCAATCTCCTTACGCGGGATGGTTACCAGTACATCGCGTATTACGACGAAGATCGCTATCTGAGTATCGCACAACGGGAACTTGGCTCCGAGAACTGGAGCTATCAATCGTTTCCCATGCAAATGGGATGGGCGACCGGTGGCCACGCGAAGTTGACCCTTGCCGTGGACCGGGACGGCTACATCCATCTCAGTGGCTATCGGCGAGGGCTGTTGGAAGGTCCCCCCTCTCCCCCCGAAAAGATCTATTACCGTTCCGAGAATCCCCACGACATCAGCGCGTTTGAACGGCGCTACATGGTGGCCGAGGAAGAAGCGCCCCATTACCCCACCTTCATTGAAGGGCCGGAAGACGAGTTGTATTTCATGTACCGGGATGGAAGCAGCGGGAGAGGCGATCAAATCTTCAATGAATACGACGTGGACGCGCGCGAGTGGCAACGGCTGTATGACACGCCCTTGTTTGACGGACGCGGCGTGATGAACGCATATGGCGGTCCCCGGCTAGGACCGGACGGGAATTGGCATGCTACGTGGGTCTGGCGAAACACGCCCGACAATGCCACCAATCATTCCCTGTCCTACGCCCGAAGCCCCGACATGCGCGGCTGGAAGACGATCGCTGGCGATCCCATCGAGCTGCCGATGACGAGCGAGACGGAAGGCGTTATCGTGGACCCGGCGGGTCC
>SKRY01000475.1 GCA_007118235.1 Candidatus Hydrogenedentota bacterium
CGCTCGATGAGAAAACGCCGTTCCGGGGTTATGGAGGGCAACTGGACGCTGGGACTGCCGACGGTACCGGGAGATGCCGGTTGTGCGTCCGGTCCCGTGAGTCCGGCCATGTTGCTGCCCCTGCCCAAGTCGTACCGGTAATTCACCTGACCGCCGTGAAGCCGGATCAAGGAGATCGTCGGGGTGGAGGAAAGGAGGGTATCCCAGTCGAAAAAGGCCTCGACCCGCTCAAAATGCAGGGCGGGTTCGGGCTCGAATCCCGGCGGATTCATGATGGTGAAGCCTTCAAACGCGATCCCGCCTTGGTGCGGCAGCAGCGCGACGTGGTCGATCGTGGTATCCGCGCCCAAGACGAGGGAGAAGGATCGTTCCAGCCCCCGCACCGTGACCCGCTGCCATTGCGTGGCGGCCAACAGCGCCACAATCGCCGCGGCGACCAGTATGAGCCCGATGGCGATCACCGAGGCCCGCAGAAAAGATATCATTGGTATACTCTCCACGTCATGGACTCAACCCGGTTGTCATTGTTCCCGCACCCCATTAGTCGGTGGTTCCAAGCGGTTTGTAATTATAAACTCTTTTATAGCGAGGACTTACTGCGTGCGATAAATGCGTGATCTTCCTATTTGGCTGCGTATTGCAATCTTGACTGGCTTGGCGTCTCTTGCTACGGTAACCACCGCTCCACCGAAAGCGTATGAGGCGCTGAAAGCGCTTGAGGAAGTAGCCTACTTGCTATCGCGCCTCCGGCGCGTCTTTCGCCCAGTACTCGACGTCAAGCGCTTTTCATGTGAGCTGTTCCCATAAACCATGCATTTCCTAGACGCCCCACGTCCATGTGTGATAACAACTTATACCCAACCTTCAAGCCAAAATTGCGCATCAGTGGAACATGCCGCCGAGCACGCGCAGCCGGTCCACGAATTCGTTGTACCCTAGCCGCTGAAGCCAGCGCTGCTCCTCGGCGGTGGGCGGCCGTTGTTCGATTCCGGGCCGCGCCACCGCGGGCCACTCGAAATAGAACTCCGAGGAATGCGCCTCAAGGACAAGGCGCACGGCTGGGTAGACGGCATCCAGGGTTAGCTCGTCCATCCATAGGCTGTGGCGCGGAAACACCACGATGTTCGTGCGGCGAAAGCGGCGGAGCGCGCCTTCGGGTTGCTCCTCCCTGGAGCCCGCCCGGAGGTGTTGAGCCGGGCTGATGCGCTGGCCGTCGGGCGTTTCCAGATAAAGTTGCACCCCCCGGAGATCAACGACGTCCGCCGCCATGCTCGTGTCTTGAAACGCCGACACGAGATGAAGCTCGAACACGTGAAAGTTGTTGGTGACTTGCGCCGCAACGGGATCCAGCTCGCCAAGGCCTCCTTCCTCTTGCATCTTCAGCTCCGCCGCCTCGGAACTCACCCAGACGGCGGTTGAAACGGGGTTGAACAGCATGGGATGCCGGGCGTCCAATTGGTGAAGGCGGCTGATGTAGGTAGCGGGCTCAAACGGGACATTCCAGCGCTCGATCTCGGCTTCGGCCTCGTCATTCCCGGTGGTCTGGCACCCCGTAAGCAGCGCCGCCACCCCCGCGAACAGAAGCCCCCATCCCCACACGCCACGCGTTCCGCAATGCTTTGTTGTCACCCCTCATCTCCCCAGAAATCGGCCACGTTGTCCGGTCCGCCATAGATTTCCTTTTCGCCATGCACGTCCGGGTCGTACGCGATCTCCATGGGGTACTCTTCGATGACGCTGTGGGCGTGCTCGCCGCCGCGTCCAAACCCTTGGAGATACATCCCGCCATCGGGCGACTCCATCTGGGCGATCCCGCTCGGCACGACGTCTTCGTTGATCCAGAGGACGATCTCGCGATCTTCTTCCGTCACCACCCAGCGTTCCGCCTGGATGTATTCCTCCCCGATATGAACGCGTTGCAAACCTTCGGAACGCCGTTGCGGCCGCTCGCGGCGGCCTCCCGCGCGGATGGCCTCCAGCCCCACGTCCTCCGCTTCATCGGGGCCGTATTTTCGTATGACGCGATGCACGTTGTCCGGGTTGCTCGCGGGACCGGTAAGCAAGAGGCGGAAAGCGACCTTGTACCCGCCTCCCGGCAGAAACTCGAATTCCACCCAGTAGCCCGTTTGGCGGTCCACCTCTTCTTGCCCCACGATGGCTTGACGTACGCGGTAGAGGGCGCCGCTGTTGGCGTCGTGCAATTCGTACCAGGCCCACTGGCCCACTTCGGGATCCACCAATGTGCCCGACATCATGTCGCCGATGAAGCCTTGGGCGTTGGCCCCGCCAGCCAAGCTGCCCATAAGCGCTAGGACGGCCAGCAGCCGGGTTGTTCGTGTTAGGCGAAGTCTCTCACCGATCATTGTGTCTCTTGCTCCTTTTCCTGGCGGTCGCGGAAACGTTCGAGGCGTTCCTTGAACGTTTTCTCCACGCCCCAGTCCACTGGTTGGTAAAACGCATGCCCCTGGATGCCGCAGTTCTGGGGAACATAACCTTCTTCATAATCGTGGGGGTATTGATAGCCTTGCGCCCGGCCCAACGCCTCGGCGCCCGCGTAGTGGCCGTCTTGCAAGTGCTTGGGCACGGGCACCGTGGGCTGCTCGCGGAGAAATTTCGACGCTCGCGCGATACCTTCGCAGGCGGCGTTGCTCTTTGGGGCGCACGCCACGTACGTGGCCGCCTGCGCCAAGATGATCCGCGCCTCGGGCATGCCGATGAATTCGCAGGCCTGCCATGCGGACGTGGCGAGCACCAGCGCCATGGGATCCGCGTTGCCCACGTCCTCGGCCGCGGCGATACAGATGCGGCGGGCTACGAAGCGGGGCTCGTCTCCGGCCTCAAGCATCAAGGCCATCCAGTACAGGGCGGAGTCGGGATCGGTCCCGCGCATGCTCTTGATAAAGGCCGAGGCGGCGTCGTAGTGACTGTCGCCTTTCCCGTCGTAATGGAGCATCTTACGTTGAATGCTCTCCACGGCCGCGTCCACGGTAATGTGAATGGTCCCGTCCTCAGGCGGCGTGGTGAGCATCGCCACCTCGAGCCCGTTCAACGCGCGGCGGGCATCCCCCTCCGCGCACCGGGCGAAATGCCTGAGGGCATCCTCGTCCACTTCGATATGGTATTCGGGGAGACCGCGATCCGCATGGTCAAGCGCGCGGCGCAAGAGCCTAACGATGTCGTCCTCGCTCAGCGGGTTCAGCTCGAAGATCTGCGAGCGCGACAGCAACGGGGCCACCACGGCGAAATAGGGATTCTCCGTCGTCGCCCCGATAAGAATGATGTTGCCGTTCTCCACGTCGGGCAAGAGGGCGTCCTGTTGGGCGCGGTTGAAGCGGTGAAGCTCATCAATAAACACGATGGTGCGCCGCTGCTCATACGCCCTCCGCTCCTTGGCCCGGTTGATGAGTTCACGCAATTCCTTGACGCCCGACGTAACCGCGTTGAGGGGCTCGAA
>SKRY01000078.1 GCA_007118235.1 Candidatus Hydrogenedentota bacterium
CCTTGCGAAGAGCTGTTCGCGAACCTCCTCCCACGGGATGAGGCGTCCCTCCCCAGCGTCGATTTGGGCAACCCGGCGCCGAACCTCTTCCCGCCAGGCACGCTCCACACCGGCATCGGCGGGCGGCTCTATACTCTCGAGGAGACGGCCAGCGATGTCAGCGCGCTCGGAGTCGTCAAGCGCCAACGCGTCCTTCAGTATGGCTTCGGCCTTCTTCGTCATGGTCTCATTCTAACTCCACCAGCCTCGTGAATCGCCTAAGAATAACTCGGCGGCCCCGGATTGTGGACAGGCGTATCGATTCTTCTGGTCCTGACGTCCCAATGGCCCAACCGCGCCTCACCTACCCCGAGTGTAGCGCGTGATAGGCCCCAATTCAATGCCGTGACCGAAGGTTATTCTCCTCAATTCTTGGATGAGGCGGTGTGTGGGGTGTTGACATCCCCCGGCCCTTCGGGCCACCCCCTTCCGAAGGGGGAATTGGACGGTTCACCCCGGTGAACCGCGTATCACCCGATGGGG
Source organism: Candidatus Hydrogenedentota bacterium (assembly GCA_007118235.1). Lineage (GTDB taxonomy): Bacteria > Hydrogenedentota > Hydrogenedentia > Hydrogenedentales > SLHB01 > SKRY01. The sequence goes on from SKRY01000078.1 coordinate 523, forward strand.
CTTCTGAATCATAAGGAATTCCCCTTTGAAGGGGATGTTGTTCCGTGGCTGCCTATTCCGGCGATTGCGCCACCTGATTCCGAGCGAAGCGGACCACCTAGTGCGACGACGGTGAATCAAGGCGAAACAGGCCGGCTCAGGCCTCCGAGTCCGTCAAAGACGCGGTTGAGAGCCTGGACAACCATGGAAATCCTACCGATTACGCACAAGTACATGCTTGAGTTGATCAATCGCGCACGGCCGAATCCCGCCGCCTTGCGGCGGATGGCTTCCTCATGGTCTAATACGCCACTTTCGTGCGGGCGCCACTCCCACCACAGACCAAGGAGGTTGCCGTTCATGTTCCGTTCTCCCTTCTCGCTGGCCAGCGCCGCCATTGCCTGCCTTCTCGCCGCGCCGACTGTCTTGGCCGCCGACGCCGTGTTGCTGGAAAATGGCGACCGGCTTACGGGGGCGCTCATCCGGATCGAGGATGGGACCGTCCATTTCGACACCGGCTACGCCGGGGCGTTGACGATTGATCTCGACGCGGTTTGGGCTATTGAGACGGCGGAGCCGCGTGTCTGGGAAGACGCGGCGGGCGAGCTGCGCGAGGGTCGCTTCATCGCTGCGGAGGATGGTGTTGGAGTGGCCGCGTCGGACGGTTTCCATGAAGTTTCCCCCGGGGATATCGCCGTGTTGTATCCGGCGGGCGTGGAACCTGGCGTCCCGGACGCGCCGGTGGAGCCCGAGGAGCCCGAAGAGGAGCCGGGGCCGTGGAGCGGGACCGTGGAGACGGGCGTCGCCTTTCGCTCTGGCCCCATTGACTCGTTCGACGGGCATGCCCGCCTCACCGCCAAGCGTGAGGCCGAGCGCACCGTGTTGAGCCTGAGCCTTTCCGGGGCCTATGGGGAGGTGGAATCGGAACTGAACAAGCGGCGGCTCAGGGGCCAGTCCAAGCTGCAAGTGTACTTGCAGGACCGGTTCTATGTGTATGGCCTGACGGGCCTTGAGCACGACGGGGGCCGGGCGCTTGACCTGCGGGCCAACATCGCCGGCGGGTCGGGATACGACATCATCGACAGCGAACGCCGTTTCTGGAGCGCCGACATTGGCGTGGACTATCAGTGGGAACGCTGGCGGCAGTACAATCCCGCCGAACGCCGGCGCGCCCGGGACGCCGCATGGGCCGAGTCCGTAACTGCCGCGCGGGCCTTTCTCGAGGATGCGCGCGCCGAGCCCGAACGCCTTTTCACCCCGGCCGGACTACGGGAAGCGGTAATGGCGGGGTACGAGTTGTTTAATCCGCCCTTCGAGGATAGACGTTTCGAACGGGATGACTGGAACATCCGCCTTTCCAGTTACTATGAACAAAAGGTGTTCACGCGGAGCGAACTGGAGCACGAACTCGTCGTATTGCCCAAGCTGGGCGACAATTTGGGGGAATTCCGCCTGGTGTCGGACTTGGGATTCGTTACACCCCTCACCGACGCTCTCGACTTACGCCTGAGCCTGGAGTCGGAGTTCGACAGCGAGCCCGGACGCGGTGTGCGCGGCGAATGGGACAACACATTACGGTCCACGCTCCGGTATCGGTTCTGAACCCGCGTCCACGCCGCCCGCAATCGGTGGTGACGTGTAATCGGACCTTGCCCGGCGGCCGCTTCCCAAAGGAGGTATAGCTTCACCGACTGGGTGATTCCATGCCGGGCCCAGCTCTTCGCAGGCCTCCTCAAGAAAGCGCGCGCTATCAACGTATGATGGACTGCGTGAACGGAGACTATTCGTATCAATTCCCGGAGTAGGCGGTGTGTCGGGTGTTGACATCCCCCGGCCCTTTCGGGCCACCCCCTTCCGAAGGGGGAATTGGCTGGCTCACCCGGGTGACCGGCGTATCACACGGTGTGGCTGCTTTGCATAGGGAATCTCCCCCTTTGACGGGGGAGCAGTGCATGCGGCTTACCCGTAGCCATGGACACGGTCTTCTCGAAAAGAGCCATCCCCTGAGCATTGGCAAGAATCGCATCACGAATCCCTCGTGTGAAAACCATCGCCCGTATTGATAGAATCAGACCGGGGCGAACGCTGCCCCAACCCCAACGTCATCCCCGCAAAAGCAGGGATCCACGGGGCGCGTGCTGTTCCCGGGGTTTGGATCCCCGCTTTCGCGGGGATGACGGTGGGGGGGATTACCTACAATTTGCGATGGGCCGAGTACTAACAAGAACGGTAACACAAGCACCGAGGGAAGGAAGGCATGACCCAAAGCGCGGACAATGTACTCTACTATGGCGACAATCTGGATATCCTTCAGCGGTATGTGAAGGATGAGAGCGTTGACCTGGTGTATTTGGACCCGCCCTTCAATTCCAACGCATCCTACAATGTCCTGTTTGCGGAAAAAGACGGCAGCCGGGCGGCGAGTCAGATTGAGGCGTTTCAGGATACGTGGACGTGGACGCAAGAGGCCGAATCGGTGTATGCGGATATGGTCCTGAAAGGGGACCATGTTGCCGAATGCCTTCAGGCCTTCCGCCGGTTCTTCGGGACGAGTGACATGCTGGCCTATCTTGTCATGATGGCGCCCCGCCTCGTGGAACTCCGCCGCGTTATGAAACCAACGGCGAGCATTTATCTGCATTGCGACCCCACCGCCAGTCATTACTTGAAGATGCTCATGGACGCCGTGTTTGGGGCGTGGAACTTTAAGAATGAAGTTGTGTGGAAAAGAACAAGCGCCCATTCCGGCTCAAAGCGTTGGGGGCCGGTCCATGATGTTATCTTGTTTTACAGCAAATCTGATTCTTTTACTTGGAACATAGTCTATCAGAGTTATGACCAAACATATATAGATAGATTCTACCGCTTTACAGATGAAAAAGGCCGTTATCGAATCGGTGATTTGACAGGACCACGTATACGAACCGGAGACTCGGGTCAACCTTGGC